>JBBRUE010000226.1:0-8901 GCA_038248085.1 Myxococcales bacterium
GTCGGCGTCGGCGAGAACCGCGCCGCCATCGGGTGCGAGACGTGCCACGGCCGCATCGACACCATGGAAGTCGTTCGTCAGGTGCAGCCACTCTCGATGGGCTGGTGCATCGAGTGCCACGGCAACCCCGCGCCCAACCTCCGCCCGGTCAACGCCATCACCAAGATGGGTTGGACCGGCGACCTCGAGTGGACCAACAAGGCGCAGGTCATCGCCGCCACGCTCAACCCGCCCGGCTCGCTGACGCAGGCCCAGCGGTTCGTCGACGGCCACTACAAGACCTACGCGACGGCCGGTTGTTCCGGCTGCCACCGCTGAACGCAAGGGAACGGAAAAGTCATGAAGAAAGATCCCTACGCCCCGCTTCGCGAATCGACGACCCCCGCCGCGCCTGAGTACTGGCGCTCGCTGGAGCACAAGTCGAACGACGAGTCCGTCACCAGCACGATGGACCTCGAGTTCCCCACCGGGCTGACCACGCCGGTCGGCTTCAACCGCCGCGACGCGATGAAGCTCGCCGGTGCGTCGCTCGCGCTCGGCTCGCTCGCTGGCTGCGAGAAGCTCCGCCGTGACCCCGACGAGATCCTCCCGTTCGTCCGCGCGCCCGAGAAGTACGTGCCGGGCAACAAGCTGATGTACGCGACGGCCATGCAGCGCTCGGAGGGCGCGGTGGGCCTGCTCGCCGAGGCCAACGAGGGCCGCCCCACCAAGCTCGAGGGCAACCCGGCGCACGCCTCGTCGCTCGGCGCGTCGGACATCTGGGCCCAGGCCGAGGTGCTCAAGCTCTACGACCCGCAGCGCAGCAAGTCGCCGCTCAAGGCCGGCGCCGCCGCCACGTGGGAAGCGTGGGACGCCTTCGCCAAGGACCACTTCGCCGCCCTCGTCGCGGCGGCTGGCAAGGGCCTCGCCTTCCTCGTCGAGGAAGACATGGGCGCGACGTTCGAGCGCCTGCTCGCCAAGCTCCCGCAGGCGAAGATCGTTCGCTTCGACCCGCTCGCGCCTGACAACCAGCTCCAGGGCGCGCAGCTCGCGTTCGGGCCCGGCGCGCGGCTGCACCACGACCTGAGCAAGGCGAAGGTCATCTTCGCCCTCGACTCCGACTTCCTCGTCTCGGGGCCTGACCACCTCGCGTTGGCGCGGCAGTTTGGCGCCTCCCGCGCGGTCGACAGCAACGAGGCCATCGCGAAGATGATCCGCCTGTACGTGGCGGAAGGCGTCTTCAGCAACACCGGCACCAACGCCGATCACCGCGTGCGCATCAACTCCGGTGAAGGCGTCAGCCTGCTCAAGGCCCTCGCGCAGGACCTCGGCCTCGCCGACCTCGCCGCAGGCGGCGCGACGCTGACCGACGTGCAGAAGAAGTTCGTCGCCGGCCTCGCCAAGGACCTCGCCGCCAACAAGGGCACCTCGGTGCTCTTCGTCGGCGAGCGGCAGCCCGCCGCGGTGCATGCGCTGGCCAACGCGATCAACGCCGCGCTGGGCAACGTCGGCGCCACGGTGACCGTCAGCTTCCCCGAGGCGCCCGTCGCGCGCGTGCCGATGTACGAGCAGCTCGAGGCCCTGGTGAAGGGCTTCGGCAGCGAGACGACCACCCTCGTCACCTTCGAGGGCAACCCCCTCTACACCGCGCCCGGCTCGCTGAAGTTCGGCGAAGTGGTCTCGAAGATCACCTTCATCCACGCGGGCGTGCTGCCCGAGGAGTCCGGCGTCAAGGCGACCTGGCACCTCCCGACGGCGCACTTCCTCGAGGCGTGGGGCGACGCGCGTGCGTGGGACGGCACCGCCAGCCTGGTGCAGCCGATCATCCTCCCGATCCACGGCGGCCGCGCGGGTCTCTCGCTCGCGGCGCAGATGGTCGGAGAGGCCGACCCCAGCGACAGGAAGCTGGTCGAGGCGACGTGGGTGGGCAAGGCGCTCCCCGACGTGAAGGCGTGGCGCAAGGCGCTGCATGACGGCCTGATCTCCGGCTCCGGCCGCAAGGCGGGCACGGCCGACGTGAAGACGGCCGACGTCGTCGCCGCGGTAGGCACCCTCAAGCCCGTCACCGCGACGAAGGACTCGCTGGAGTTCATCTCGGTCGACGGCCACCTCAAGGACGGCCGCCTCTCGAACGTGTCGTGGCTGATGGAGCTGCCCGACTCGATGTCGAAGCTGTGCTGGGACAACGCGGTGTTGATCTCGCCGACGCTGGCCAAGGAACAGGCCATCGGCAGCGGCGTGGTGAAGAACCGCTACGACGCCGACGTGGTGGAGCTCTCGGTCGACGGGCGCAGCATCAAGGCCCCGGTCTTCGTGCTCCCCGGCCTGGCGAACTACACGGTGGTGATGGCGCGCGGCTACGGCCGCACCTGGGGTGACGTCGCGACCGGCGTCGGCACCGACGTGCACCCGCTGCTCGGCGCCTCGGGCGCAGTGCTGCAGGGCGTGAAGATGGTCAAGACGGGCGCGGTGCAGAACCTCGCCTCGACGCAGGACCACTTCGGCGTCCCCGGCAACCCGCTCAAGGAGCTCACCTTCGCGCAGATGGACGGCTACCCGGCCGGCGCGAAGGAGCGCGAGATCGGGCTCGGCAAGCCCGGCGACAGCGGCTACCGGCCGCTCTTCCGCTCAGCGACCGCAGCGGCCTACCAGAAGGACGGCGCCAAGTTCGCGCACGAGGGTGACATTCCCGAGAACCTGGTGACGCTGGGCACGCCGAAGAACCGGCCCAGCCAGCCCATTCAGCCCGTCGGGGAGATCACCTACGAGGGCCAGCAGTGGGGCATGGTGATCGACCTCTCGTCGTGCATCGGCTGCAACATCTGCGCGATCGCCTGCGTCGCCGAGAACAACATCCCGGTGGTGGGCCGTGAGCAGGTGCTGCTCGGCCGCGAGATGCACTGGATCCGCATCGACCGCTACTTCACCGGCGACATCGAGCAACCGCGCGCGATCCACCAGCCGCTGACCTGCATGCACTGCGAGAACGCGCCGTGCGAGCCGGTGTGCCCGGTCTCGGCGACCGTGCACGACGAAGAGGGCATCAACACGATGGCCTACAACCGCTGCATCGGCACGCGGTACTGCGCCAACAACTGCCCCTACAAGGTGCGCCGCTACAACTACTTCGACTTCACGCACACCGGAGACTTCTACGTGGAGCCCGCGTGGAAGGAGCGCATGAAGACCCTCAAGCTGCAGCGCAACCCGGACGTCTCGGTGCGCTACCGCGGCGTGATGGAGAAGTGCAGCTTCTGCACCCAGCGCATCGAGGAGGCGAAGGTCGCCGCCAAGCGCGCCGGGCAGGACCGCAAGAAGCTCCCCGACGGCGCGGTGACCCCGGCGTGCGCGCAGGCGTGCCCGACCCAGGCCATCACCTTCGGCAACATCAACGACCTCGAGTCGCGCGTCGCCAAGCTCAAGCAGAGCGAGCGCAACTACGAGCTGTTGCAGGAACTCAACGTCCGCCCGCGCACGACGTACCTGGCGCGCGTTCGCAACGAGAACGAGGAGCTCAGTTAAATGGCTACTGCAACTGCCGACACGCTTCCTGACGACCCGAACCTCCGCGGGGACGTCGTGCTCCCGGACCCCACCTTCGGCCGAGAGGCGCTCGTGCGCGGTACGCACGACTTCCACTCGATCACCGAGCTGGTGTGCAAGGTCAACGAGGCGCCCCTCAAGGACACCCCGAAGCCCTTCCTCTTCGGCCTGGCGCTCGCCGCGTCGGTGCTGGGCATGTTCGGCGGCTACATCGGCTACCTGCTGTGGGAAGGCCCCGGCATCTGGGGCAACAACAACCCCGTCGGCTGGGCCTGGGACATCGTCAACTTCGTGTTCTGGGTCGGCATCGGCCACGCCGGCACGCTGATCTCCGCGATCCTCTACTTGTTCCGGCAGAAGTGGCGCACGTCGATCAACCGCTACGCCGAGGCGATGACCATCTTCGCCGTCATCGCCGCCAGCTCCTGCGTGGCGCTGCACACCGGCCGCGTGTGGATGGACTACTACCTCTTCCCCATCCCCAACCAGATGGGCCTGTGGCCGAACTTCCGCTCGCCGCTGGAGTGGGACGTGTTCGCCGTGAACACGTACTTCCTGGTGTCGCTGCTGTTCTGGTTCACCGGCCTGGTGCCCGACTTCGCGACCCTGCGCGACCGCGCCACCGTGCGCTGGCGCCAGGTGTTCTACGGCGCGCTCTCGCTGGGCTGGCGCGGCTCGATGCGCCACTGGATGGTCTACGAGAAGGCGTACCAGATTCTCGCGGCCTTCTCGGCGCCCCTGGTGCTCTCGGTGCACACCATCGTTTCCTTCGACTTCGCCGTCTCGCAGCTGCCCGGCTGGCACACCACGATCTTCCCGCCGTACTTCGTGGCCGGCGCCGTGTTCTCGGGCTTCGCGATGGTGCAGACCCTGATGATCCCCGCGCGGCACTGGCTGGGCCTCAAGGACCTCGTCACCGCCAAGCACATCGAGAACATCAACAAGATCATCCTCACCACCGGCAGCCTCGTCGGCTACGCGTACGCGATGGAGTTCTTCGTCGCCGCCTACTCGGGCAACGACTACGAGGGCTTCACCTTCCTCAACCGCATGGGCGGGCCGTACTGGTGGGCGTACTGGATCATGGTCAGCTGCAACGTGATCACCCCGCAGCTCTTCTGGTTCCGGAAGATCCGCACCTCGCCGACGTGGAGCTTCGTGCTCGCGTTCTTCGTCAACATCGGCATGTGGTTCGAGCGCTTCGTGATCACCGTCAGCTCGCTGCACCGTGACGCGCTGGTCTCGAGCTGGGACTACTTCGTGCCGGTGACCGAGGTGTTCTACCTGCTGGGCACCTTCGGCCTCTTCTTCACGCTCTTCCTTCTCTTCATCCGCTTCTTCCCGGTCATCGCGATCTCGGAAGTGAAGTCGGTGATGCCCGAGGCCAACCCGCATTGGGAAGGCTACGAGCACGGGGAAGCCCACCACGCTGCAGCCGCTTCGGCCGGGGGCCACTGATGAACGCCAAGACCAACCTCTGGGGGGTGCTCGCCCGCTACGAGAACCCGCATGCCATCTACAAGGCGTGCGAGCAGGTGCGCGACGCCGGCTACCAGGAGTGGGACGCGTGCGTGCCCTTCCCGGTGCATGGGCTCGACAAGGCGATGGGCCTCAAGCCCACCAGGCTGCCGTGGATCGTGCTCATCGTGGGCATCCTCGGCAGCTCCTTCGCGCTGTTCTTCGAGTCGTACGCGATGGGGTCGCTCTACCCGATGGTCGTCGGCGGCAAGCCGCTGTTCTCGCTGCCGGCCTTCGTGCCCGTCTGGTACGAGATGACGGTTCTCTCGAGCTGCGTGACCGCGTTCCTGGCGAACTGGATCCTCAACGGGCTCCCGCGGCCGCACCACCCCGCGTTCGGTTCGAAGGCCTTCGAGCGCGTCACCGACGACAAGTTCTTCATCATGGTCGAGGCGACCGACCCGAAGTTCGACCTCGAAAAGACGAAGGCATTGCTCCAGGCAGCTGGCGCGACGCTCGTCGAGGAGCTGGAGCCGTGAAGACGTCATTCAAGTGGGCCGCGTTCGCGGCCGTGTCGGTGCTCGCCGGTTGCCGTGGTTGGGAAACCGAAGAGCGCCCCGTTCACCTCATCAAGAACATGGACACCCAGGAGAAGGGCCGCGCCTACCGCCGCGACTCGAGCGGGCTGTTCGCCGACGGCCGCACGATGCGCGCGCCGGTCGAGGGCACGGTGGCCCAGGGGCAGCTCGGTGACGACCTGCTCCTCGAGGAAGGCATCGACGACGCCGCTCAGCCCTCGAAGGCGTTCCCCGCCGACGTGAAGGCCGCGTGGGACGCCGAGGTCGCTCGCGGGCAGAACCGCTACGAGATCTACTGCGCGCCGTGCCATGGCCCGAACCTCGACGGCAAAGGCACGGTCGCCGCCCTCGCCCTCGATGGCGGGCCCCGGTTGACGGTGATGCCGCCCAGCCTGCACCTCGAGCGCATCGCCAAGGAGATGGTCGTGGGGAAGATCTACTCGGCGATCCGCAACGGGGTGAACGCGGGCAACATGCCCAGCTACGCCGCGCAGATCCCCGTCGCCGATCGCTGGGCGATCATCGCCTACGTGAAGGCCGAGCAGATGAAGAAGGACCCGGCCGTGGTGCAGGAGCCCGGTGGCGTGGCCGCCGTGGTGGTGGTCACCGCCAGCGCCGCCGCCGGCGAGCAGCTCTACAAGGCGAAGGGCTGCAACGCGTGCCACTCCATCGACGGCAGCAAGCTCGTCGGCCCGACGTTCAAGGGCGCCTGGGGTCGCGTGGAAGAGACGAGCGCCGGCGCGGTCACGGTCGACGACGCGTACTTCAAGGAGTCGATCCAGCAACCGATGGCGAAGATCGTGACGGGTTACCCGCCCGCGATGCCGCCCCTGCCGGTCAACGATCTCGAGATCGAGAGCCTCAAGCTCTTCGTCCAGACGCTCAAGTGAGGCACGTATGAGCCACCCGGAAATCAAGAAGCCCGAAGACATCCAGATCCCTCCGTCGAGCTTCCTCGCGAAGCTGCCGATCCTCGGGGGGATTCTCGCGGTGGCCGGCCTGGGCGCGACGCTCGGCTCGGCCTTTGGCGAGCATAAGGCGCGGGCGATGTTCGCCTACCTCTTCGCGTTCGAGACGGTGCTCGCCATCGCGCTCGGCGCGCTGGGGTGGCTGATCCTCGACCACACCGTGCGCTCGGGGTGGGGCGTCGTCATTCGCCGCTTCGTCGAGACCACGGCGGCGACGCTGCCGGTGTTCGCGCTGCTGTGGATCCCCATCGGGTTCCTCGGGCTGCACGAGCTGTTCCCCTGGAGCCACGAGAGTGACCCGATCCTCCTGAAGAAGGCGTGGTTCCTCAACACCGGCTTCTGGTACTTCCGCTCGTTCTTCTACCTCGCGGTGTGGTCGGGCCTCGGCTGGTTCCTGTACAGCACGTCGCTCAAGCAGGACACGCTGGGTGACAACCACGCCGAGCGCGATCGCCTGGTGCACCTCATCCGCAAGGTGTGCGCCGGCGGCATCTTCCTCTACGGCCTGACGCTGTCGTTCGGTGCGATCGACTGGCTGATGTCGCTCCAGCCGCACTGGTACTCGACCATCTTCGGGGTCTATTACTTCTCGGCGTCGATGCTGGCGTTCTTCGCCTTCATCACCCTGATGACGATGGCGGCGCAGGCGTCGGGCGTGCTCAAGACGGCGCTGACCACCGAGCACTTCCACGACATGGGCAAGTTCGTGTTCGGCTACACGATCTTCTGGGCGTACATCGCCTTCAGCCAGTTCGTGCTCATCTGGTACGCGAACATCCCCGAAGAGACCGAGTTCTTCATGGTCCGCGTCGAGGGCGGTTGGCAGTACATCTCGTACTCGCTGCCAGTGCTCCACTTCTTCGTGCCGTTCCTCTACCTGCTGTCGCGCAGGATCAAGCGCAACCGCTCGTTGCTGGCGGCCGGCGCGGTGTGGACGCTGGTCATGCACTGCGTCGACATCTACTGGCTGGTGATGCCGAACTTCGGCGCGCACGGCGAGGGGCACCACGAGCCGCACCTCGCGCCCAGCTACCTCGACTTCACCGCGCTGCTCGGCGTCGCGGGCGTGTTCCTCGCGGTCTACGGCGTGTTCCTCAACCGGAACAAGGTCGTGGCGATCAACGACCCGCGGCTCCCCGAGTCGCTGGCGCACGAGAACTACTGAACCTCCCCTCGGGGAAGCTCGGTCGATGGCCGTCACGGTGTAAGCCGTGGCGGCTGTTTCGTTTTCGGCCGCCCCACGTTACGAAGCGACCTGTCTCTGTCCCTTGGAGTCCCCATGACGAAGCTGTTGGTCGTACCGCTCGCCGTCGCGCTGTGTGCGTCGACCGCGTTCGCGGAGAGTCGCGCGGCGCACCTGCTGGGTGACGCGCCGAAGTTGCTGCTGGGTGTGTCCCCCCGCCTCCTCGATGCGGCCCAGGGCGCGATGGACGGCGGTGACTGCGCGGGCGAATGCGAGTGTAAGCGCATCGGCTTCGGCGAGCTGTTCGCCAAGACCTCCGCGGTGGGCATGGCCTCGTCGACCGCGGGTGTGTTGATCGGCGCCGGCCTCGGCTCGCTCTCGAGCAACCTCATCTTCGCCGCGCTCCCGGTGCTGTTGGCGAACCTCTTCCTGCCCCCGGTGCTGACCGTGCTGGCGGCAATGTTGATGGGCAACTGGGACGCGCCGGGCCGCTTCGGCTTCTGGCTCCCGGTGCTCGGCGCCTTTGCGGTCAACGCGGTGGCCTACGTGCTCGCCAGCCTGGTGCTCGTGGTGCCGTGGACCAACCCCGTCGCGCTGCTGCTCTACACCCTGGTCGACGGCCTGCTGATGAGCGGCGCCACGGTGGGGGTGATGGCCCTGACCGAGAAGAAGCCGACCAGCGTGGTGAAGTCCTTCGTGCCGGGGATCACCGACACCACCTTCGTTCCGCTCGTGAAGGTGGACCTGTGAGGCGCGCGATCTTCAAGACCGTCGTCGGGGCCGCGGCGCTCACCTCGGCGCTCGCCTTCGCCCAGACCTGCCCCACCCGCGCTTCCTGGCCGACCGACGAGTGGACCCAGCGCCTGGTGAGCCCGACCGCGAAGGCCGCGGAGCTCAAGGCGCTGGAAGACTTCGCTTTCACCCTCGTCGGCGAAGACAAGGAGCGGAAAGGCTTCCGCACCGATGGCCTGGTGATCGTCAAGAACGGCGCCATCGTCTACGAGCGCTACGGGCGGGGCTTCGACGAGACCAGGCGGCACCTCTCGTGGAGCGTCGCCAAGAGCTTCTCCAGCTCGCTGGTGGGCATTGCCGTGCGCGAGGGCGTGGTCTCGTTGTCCGACTCCATCTGCCTGCACCTGCCGGAGTACGAGGGCAGCAAGCAGTGCGCGATCACCGTGAAGGACGCCATCAC
>JBBRUE010000227.1:0-8882 GCA_038248085.1 Myxococcales bacterium
CTCGCCGCCCCGCCGTCGCAGGCGCGCCTGCCGCTCAAGACGCTGGTGCTGTACGAGAACGGGGTCGGCTATTTCGAGCGCCGCGGGCCGGTACCGCCCGGCGCGGTGGCCGAGATTCCCCTCGAGCCCGGGCAGCTCGACGACGCGCTCAAGTCGCTGGTGGTGGTCTCCGCGCAGGGCGTCGCCTCGGTGGAGTTCGCGCCGCCCCTCTCGGCCGAGGCCGCGCGCGCGATGGCCGGACTGCCCGAGCGCGACCAGCAGGCGTCGTTGAGCAACCTCTGCCGCAGCCTGACCGGGGTCGAGGTGGAGGTGCGTCGCGAGGCGGGGGCCCCGGTGAAGGGCCGGGTGATCGAGGTGTCCGAGGAGGCGCTCTCGCGGGTCGACCACGAGGGGCACCCGGTGCTCGAGCCCACGCTCCTGGTGTTCGGTGAGGCCGGGTTGGCCAAGGTCCCGCTGCGCTTCATCGACGCGATTCGACCCGTGGGCAGCCAGGTCGCGCTCGCGTGGAGCCGCGCCGTGGGCGCGACCGCGCTGCAGCCCGAGCGCGAGCGGCTCGTGGTGCGGGGTGCGATGGGCGGCGGGCCGGTGGCCGTGGGCTACACCACCGAGGCGCCGGTCTGGCGCACCACCTACCGCCTGGTGGTGGGCAAGAAGTCGCAGCGGCTGCAGGGCTTCGCGCTGGTGCACAACGACAGCGACGAAGCGTGGGACGGGGTGAAGGTGACGCTCGCCTCGGGCCGGCCGACCTCGTTCCTCTTCCCGCTCGCCGGCCCGCGCTACGGCCGCCGCGAGATGATGTCGCCGCAAGACGGGCTCGACACCGCGCCGCAGCTGGCGACGCGCGAGGCCCGCGAACACCTGCGTGGTGAGGGGGACTGGGCCGGCGTCAGCGGTGAAGGCTCGAGCCGGGGCTCGTACGGCACCGGGGCCGGAACCCTCGGCGGGAGCGGCATGGGCAGCATCGGGCACGGCGCGGTGACCGGGGCGGGCATCAGCTCGACGGTGCTGGAAGATGGGCCGACGCCCCTCGAGCCGGCCGCGGTGAGCGAGGCGGGCGATCTCTTCCTCTATTCGGTCAAGGAGGCCGTGGTGCTCGGGGCGCGCAAGAGCGCGCTGCTCCCTATCGTCGACAGCCCCACCAAGGCCGAGCGGGTGACCCTGCTCGACGGAGAAGGGCGGGTGTTCACCGCGGTGCGCCTCGAGAACACCACCCACCTGACGCTCGAGGGCGGCACGCTGTCGGTCTACAGCGACGGCGCGTACTCGGGCGAGACGCAGATCGACCGCGTGAAGCCGGGCGAGGTGCGGGTGCTCAAGCACGGGGAAGATCTCGACCTCGAGGTCGCGCGCAGTAGCGCTCGCGAGGAAGGTGCCCCGCGGAAGGCGCGCCTCACCGGGGGCGAGGGCGGACGGTTCCTCGAGCTGACCCGCGTCGACCGGCTGGTGCACCGCATCGACTTCACCTCGCGCACCGACGTGCCGCGCGCGGTGCTCGTTCAGTTGTCCGAAGAGAAGTACCGCGTGGTGTCCGGCGGGGACGAAGACGTGCGTTCCCCCGGCCAGCCCCGGTTCGGTCGCATCAACGTCGGGCCCAAGGCCTCGGAGACGGTCGAACTGGTCGAGGAAGGCGCGGTGCTGGAACGCATTCCCGCCGACCAGCTCACCTCGCAGCGACTGGCGGCGCTGCTCACGCGCCCCATGCCGGACGACGCGAAGGCGCTGCTGACCGCGGTGAAGGCGGAGATCGTCCGCGCGGAGTCGGCGCAGTCGAAGCTGGCCGTCCTCGACGCCCGCACCAGGGAAATCGAGGCCGACCTCGCGCGCATCCGCGAGAACCTCACCGCAGTCGGCCGCACCGGGGCGACCGAGACGGCAAAGAAGCTGGGCGAGCGGCTGCTGGTGCTCGAGGAGACGCTGGGCGCGCTGCGGCGGGAGCGGGAGACGACCGCTCAGCTGGCGGTGACCATTCGCCGGCAGCTGGTTCCGGCGGCGCAGGTCAGCGTGCGCTGAGCAGAACAGCCGGCCCAGCGAATCACGGCGTCACATCACCCACTGCAGGCTGGCCGTGGCGGTGATGTATTGGTCGGCCGCCGTCTTCGCGAAGAACGTCGAGGTGTCTTCCGCGTTGAGGGTGACGAAGTAGCGCTGCCACTCCACGCCTGCGCGGAGCCGGAGGTGGTCGGCCACCTGCACCGAGAGCCCGCCCCCCGCGTCGACCGCCATCGCGGTGGCTTTCGGGAAGTAGCGCGCGCTCCCCAGCTCGCCCTTGCCGGAGACCGCCTGGAAGCCGCCCACCGCGTCGAGCTCGACCGTGCCGAACAAACGCAGGCGCACCCCGAGCCCCGCGCGGAAGCCGTTGAACAACACGTCGGGGATGTTGGGGCGGGCGCTGCCGTCGTTCACCGCGTTGAGCGACGTCGTCAGCGAGTGCCACGAGTAGCCGAGGTGCACGTTCACCGTGAAGCGATCGCCCAGCGGCAACCGTGCGAGGAAGCCGCCGCGCAGGCGCGCCGCTGAATGCGCGAAGCGTGATTCCTGCACCCGCGACACCATGCCCACCCCGAAGTCGCCGCTCATGAACACCCCGAGGTTCGAGGCGAAGTTCGAGGTGAAGTGCGCCGCCGGGTACCAGCTCGCGTCGACCGAGATGTCGCCGGAGAAGGGCTGGTTCGCCGTCGCCAGCGAGGGGCTCGGGTTACCCGCCCAGGCGAACGTCCGGTTGAAGCCCCCGAAGCCGACCGAGGCGCGTACCGCCGGGTGCGGCGAGGGCACCGCGTCCTTCGTCGCCGACGAGACGACGGCGGCGGGCGGGGTCGCCTTGACGGGCTCGGGCACCTTCTTCGCCACGGGCTCCTCTTTCTTCTTCGGCGCCGCGACCTCCTTCTTCGGTTCGGGCTCCTTCTTGACCTCGACCGGCGTCTCCTTCGGCTCGCTCTTCACCACGGCCGGTTCGACCGCCGCCTCCTTTGCCGGGGCCTTGCCGCTGCCCACCGCGAAGAAGAGCGCCGCCAGCTGTGGCCTGGGGAGCGCCTTCGGCAGCTTCTTGAGCGTGCCCTTCACCGTGACCGTGTCGAGGGGCGTACCGTCGGCGCCGTTGAGCACCTGGAAGGTGAGGAACTGGCCTCCGGCCTGGCAGAGCACCAGGGCGATGGCGCCCGCGGGCGCGGTGACGTCCCGCACCTCCTTCGCCGTCGGCTGGGCGGCGACTTCCTTCGAGAGCGGCCTGGGCGTGTACTTCTTCGCCAGTTCCTTCCCGATGAACTTCGTCAGCGCAGCAGGCCCACTGAGCACCACCGTGGGCTTCTTCGGGGTCGCCAGAGTCGCCGACGACAGCAGGACACACAACGCCAGCCAAACGTGCATGGACCTCATTCTGACACCATGAGAGCCATGGGAAACAGGTTTAAGCTCATCCGAAACGGCAGGGCTACAGACTGACACCGTGCATCTCGGGGAAGCGCTCGCGCACTGCGTTCTCGGTGAGAGCGCCGGTGGCCGGGGCCCAGACCACCTCCGCTCCGAGCAGGGACGCGTGGTCGAGGCGCAGGCGATCGGTGAGCAGCTCGTGCACCTGCTGCCGCGTGTCGAGTCGGTCGACGCCGAGGCGTCGGCCACGGGTGCACAACACGATGGCGAGCACGGTGAGCACGCCCCCTTCTTCGGGCCGCGCAGACCGTGAGCGGAAGTCGGAGACCGCCGCGGTGTAGCTCTGCTGGGCGCCGGTGAGATCGGTGAGGTCCTTCTCTCCGTAGCCGAAGAACCGCCACTGCGGCTCGACCCCGAGGAGCGCGCGCGCCGCCCGCTGCACCAGCTCCACCCGCACCGCGACCGGGTCGCTCGACGACGTGGGGGCCGAGATCGCGGCCTCGAGCTGCGGCCGGAAATACCCGTCGAAGGCGAGCGCGATCACCGAGAGGTGGAACTCCGCGGTCGCGGGCTGCACGGGCTGCGTCGGCGGGGGCACCGCGACCGGGTTCGCCCCCGTGCCGGGCTGGGTGCGGTTGCGCATCAGCCAGATCACCACGGCGACGAAGCCCGCCGCCGCCACCAGGCAGCAGCAGAAGCCGAAAATGCCTACGCCCATCAACTGGTCGGGAGTCGCGGTGTCGTTCATGGGGTCGGGTTCTCGATGAGCGAGGCGGTGGCCGCGGCGAGGATCTCGAAGAGGCGCTCGCCTTCTTCCGCCGTCGCGTCGGCGGGAGCGCCGAAGTACGCATCGGGCCCACCGCACTCGAGGAAGTTCTTTGCGCCCTGCTTGATGATCCCGGGGAGATCGATCTCCAGCGACGGGAGCGCGCGGCGCGCCTCGTCGTTCACCAGCTGGGGCGCCGCGGCGAGCATCAGCGAGGTCTCGTAGCGACCGGCGTGGCTGCCGCCGTGCATGAACTCGTGGCCGAGCAGGGGCCCGGTGGGCGCGCGCCGGTGATCGACCACCAGCACCCGCGCGGCGGGGCTCGCGGCCTGTACGGCCTTGCCCGCGTCGTGCACCACGCGGAAGTGCGCGGGCTCGAGGTGGTGGTTGACCACCGCGACCGTCGTGAAGCCGCCGTGCACGATGCCGCTGAGGATGCCGGTCAACATCTGCCTCGCCACGTCGGCGTTGAGGGTCACCGTGCCCGCGAAGGGGGCGGCGAAGTCGGTGAGCGCGTAGGCGACCGGGGGAAAGACGACCACGTCGCGCGAGAGGCGCAGCGCCACGCGGCGACAGACCTCCTCGGCGATGACTACGTCGACGGACAGCGGGAGGTGGGGGCCGTGCGCCTCGGTGCTGCCCACCGGGAGCAGCGCCACCGCGCCCGCCCCGGCGAGCGACTGAACGCGGGGCCACGCGAGGGAGCGGGCGTCGAAGAGCGCCATGTCAGGACCTCAGCTCGGCCTTGAGCACCTTGCCGCGATCGCTGCGGGGCAGGGCGTCGAGGAAGCGGACCTGGCGCGGCGCCTTGAAGGGCTCGAGCGCCCCGCGCACGTGGGCCTTGAGCGTCTCGGCGAGCGCGTCACTCGGCGCGTGCCCGGGGTTGAGCGCCACGAAGGCCCGCGGCTTCTCGAGCCCGTCGGCGTCCTTGAAGGAGACCACCGCGGCCTCCCGGACGGCCGGGTGCTGGAGCAGGGCGTTCTCGACTTCCACCGGAGAGAGCCACTTGCCGCTCACCTTGAGCATGTCGTCGCCACGGCCACAGAAATAGAAGTAGCCGTCTTCGGTCTGCTGGAACTTGTCGGCCGAGACGCACCAGTCGCCGCGGAAGGTGCTCTTCGACTTGTCGTGCTGCTGCCAGTACTCGAGGGCCATCGAGTCGCCCCGCACCCACAGCGTGCCCACCTCGCCGCGGAGGACTTCCCGGCCGGCGTCGTCGCACACCTTCGCCTCGTAGCCCTCGACGGGGCGGCCCAGCGAGCCGAGCTTCACGTCGCCCAGGCGGTTGGTGATGAAGATGTGGAACATCTCGGCGCTGCCGATGCCGTCGAGGATCTCCACCCCGGTGCGCTGCTTCCACCGCTGGTACAGCTCGGCCGGGAGCGCCTCGCCGGCGCTGATCACCACCCGCAGGCTCGAGAAGTCGGCGTGCGCGAGGCCCGGCGCCGCGAGGATGTTGTTGAGCGCGGTGGGCACCGCGGTGAAGACCGTGGGCCGGTGCTGCTTCAGCATCTCGAAGAACTTCTCGGGCGTCGGCTTCTCCTTGAAGAGCGCGGTCGCCCCTCCCGCCAACAAGGGGAAGAGGAGGTTGCTCCCCAGCGCGTAGCCGAAGGCGAGCCGCGGCACTGAGAGCCCGATGTCGCCCGACCCGTACTTCATGATCGGCAGGCCGTAGGTGAGCGCGTTGAAGACGAAGTCGTGCTGCTTGTGCACCGCCGCCTTGGGGAAGCCGGTGGAGCCCGAGGTGTAGAGCCAGGCGCAGGTGTCGTCGCGGTGGGTGTCGGCGATGGCGGCGTCGGGCGTCGCGCGGGCGAGCGCTGCGTCGTAGTCGACGTGCTTCCCCGCCGAGCCCCCGGCGACGAGTACGTGCGCCAGGTGGGGGCAGGCCGCGCGCACCGCGTCGATGGTGGCCGCGGTGTCGGCGTCGGTGACCACCAGCTTCGCGCGGGTGTAGTTGAGGTAGTAGGTGACCTCTTCGGGCTTGAGGCCGGGGTTCACCGCGCTCACCACGCCGCCGGCCTGCACCGCCGCGAACCAGGCCGAGGCGAACTGCGGCACGTCGGGCAGCATCAGCAGCACGCGCTGCTCCCACGCGAGGCCCAGCGAGCGGTAGACCGCGCTCGCCCGGTTCGTCAGCTCGGCGAGCTGCCCGTAGGTGATGACCTGGTCCTCGAAGTAGATCGCCGGGCGGCCCGGGTGCTGCGCCGCCTGCGCGTGAAGGAAGACGTGCGCCAGGTTCAGCCGCTCGGGGAGCTGGAAGGGATCCATCGCGGGGGCAGCGTCGAAACTCGTGACCGCGGATGCAAGCCAATTCACGGGCGGCGGCGCGTGAACAGAAAGACGCCCCCGGCGACCAGCGCACAGCCGATGGCCGCGTACGACTGCAGCCGGGCCAGGTGTTCGCCGAGGCTCAGCTCCATCTCGCACTGGGCGGTGCCGGGGAACTCGCAGGGGCGATGGGCGTTGGTCCACCCCGCGTAGAGCAGCACGAAGGCCGAGCCGACCAGGCCGAGGACGAGGCCTCCGATGGCGGCGCGAGAGAGGGATCGAACCGGGTGCGTCATTCGCGCCGACACACTAGCCTTCCGCGGCATGCGCATCCTCTATGGAGTCGTCGGCGAAGGCATGGGGCACGCCACGCGATCGCGGGTCGTGCTCGAGCACCTCACCAGGCACCACGACGTGCACATCGTCGTCTCGGGCCGCGCGCGCGACTACCTCGCCAAGCGCTTCGAGAACGTCCACAACATCTGGGGCTTCACCATCCAGTACGAGGGGAACTCGGTGAAGAAGTGGCAGACCGCGCTCCAGCTGCTCAAGGGCGCCGTCACCGGCTGGCCGCAGAACGTGAAGAAGTACTTCGAGATCGCCGAGCAGTTCAAACCCGACGTGGTGATCAGCGACTTCGAGTCGTTCAGCTACCTCTTCGCGCGCAACCACTTCTTGCCCTGCATCAGCATCGACAACATGCAGATCATCAACCGGTGCAAGCACGAGCCGGAGCTGCTCGCCGGGCACGAGTCGGAGTTCGAGTTCACCAAGCGCCTGGTGAAGGCCAAGCTGCCGGGCGCCTTCCACTACCTCATCACCACGTTCTTCAACCCGCCGGTCCGCAAGGAACGCACCACCCTGGTGCCCTCGATCCTCCGCCCGGAGATCATCGCGGCGAAGTCGGAGCCCGGCGATCACCTGCTGGTGTACCAGACGATGACCAGCAACACGGCGCTCATCGAGGAGCTGCGCCGGTCGGGCATCGAGTGCCGCATCTACGGGTACAAGCGCGACATCACCAGCGACGTGCGCGAGGGCAACCTCGTCTTCAAGCCCTTCAGCGAGGCGGGCTTCATCGACGACCTGCGCACCGCGCGCGGAGTGGTGGGCGGCGGCGGCTACACCCTGATGAGCGAGGCGGTGTACCTGCGCAAGCCGATGCTCTCGGTGCCGATCGGCGGGCAGTTCGAGCAGGTGCTCAACGCGCTGTACCTCGAGAAGCTCAACTACGGCATGCACGCGAAGGCGCTCGACGGCCAGGTGCTCGGGGCGTTCCTCGAGCGGGTCGACGGCTGCGCGAAGTCGTTGGAGGGCTTCACCCAGGACGGCAACACCGTGCTGCTCGAGAAGCTCGACGCGCTGCTCGTCGAGGCTGCCAACCGCAAGGGCCAGCAGTGGGACGAGACGACGGTGAGCTGAGCCTCAGGGCCGCGGCGACGAGGGTGGGGCAGGGGGAACGATCGCCTGCTCCGTGACCCACACCGCGGGGAACGACGAGATCAGCGCGAAGCCGGTCTCGGAGCTGACGGCCACCAGCCCGAGCGGAGAGACCTCCTTCACGGCGGTGCCATCGGAAACGGTCTGCTGCGTCGTGGTGAGGTTTCGAAGAATCATCTCGTTCAGTCTCCAGCCAGGGCCTTGGCGATCACGTCCAACAACTGCCGCAGGAAACGCACGATTGCGTCCCACACGGTTCCATCCCCCCGGTCTTCGACCAACGCACTCGCCCCGGCCGGCCGCGCGGGTGACCACAGCCCCGCGGCCGACAGCTCCACTTCCTGACCTTCCTTCAGCTCCACCTCGGTGCCCGAACCCCGCACCACCACCGCGCCCTGATGAACGGCGATCAACGTGCCGGTCGGCCGGCGTTCGACGACGAACACGCCGGCGGTGGCCTGCACCACGCGCAGAGACTCCGTCCGCACGAGGAAGGGCCCGCTCGCCTGGCGCACCTGCACGCGCACCCGGCCTGACTCGAGGGCCACCTCGTCGCTCGACCACGCCTTCACCTTCGTCGCCGGCCGCAACAACAGCCCCCGCTTCCCGTGCGGGTCCTGCAACAGCACCGCTGCGTCTTCCCGCTCGGTGGTGATCGTCGCGCCAGCGAAGATCGCGGTGTCCTTACCCACGGCGATGCCATCGATGGTGAGCCCACGACTCACAGCCAGAAGACTGCCGACCTGGGGCTTCGGCCACGCGAGCACCGTCAGCATCGCGGCCGCCGCGAGGGCCGCCCCCGCGAAGGCGAAGCGCCACGGGAAGCTCGCCGTGCCCGCCACCGGCCGCGCCAGACGCAGCGCCCGCACCTCGGCGCGCGGGGCTTCCCCCGGTGCGAGGACTCCTGCCCCACCGCGCGCGAGCCGCAGCAGCGACAGCGACGTGTCGTACTTCGCGCGACACCCCTCGCACTGGCGCAGGTGGGCGCGGAACTTCTCGTCGTCAGCCGCCGCCAGCACGCGGCCGGTGAGCACCTCGTCGA
>JBBRUE010000228.1:0-8867 GCA_038248085.1 Myxococcales bacterium
CCGGGCGCCCTCCGCGGGGACGAGGTAGATGAGCTTCATCTCCCACATGAAGGTGGCGCCCAGCCGCCGCCACTTCACCGGGGAGAGGTGCACCGAGAACACCGGGGCCACGCGGGTGCCGAGGTAGGCGTTGATGTCGCCGCTGTTGACCTGCTTGCTGAAGAGGTCGACCTGCACGTTCGCGCCGCTGCCCACGAGATCAGCCAGGGCCTGGATGCCGAAGCCGATCTTGAACCAGTCGACGATCTTGATGCCTGCGCCGAGGTGGAGGATCAGCCGCTCGGGGCTCGCGTGGTAGCGGTACCAGTATGGCGTGTTGGCGCTGGGCGAGTTGAGGCGCAGCAGCACCGACGTGGGCAGGTACACCCCCAGGCCCAGCGCCAGGTGGTTCTTCACCTTGCCGCCGAGGGGGAAGACCAGGCCCAGGGAGGTGCCCACCGCGTCGGGCGCGTTGGCGTTGCTCAGGTCGAGGTTCTTCGCGAGGTCCTTCGACTTCACGTCGGCGGCCATGCGGTAGAACTGGAACTGGAAGCCGAAGTTGACGTCCTTCGCGTCGACCAACCGCGCGGGGTTGTAGAAGACCGCGGTGTAGTCGTTGGCCTCGGCGGTCATCGCTCCGCCCATCGCGGCAGCGCGCGGCCCGTAGCCGTAGAGGTTGAAGACCTCGGCGCCCGCCAGCATCGGCACGAGCGCGACCAGCAACGCAACCAAGCGCATCACGACTCCCCCTCGAGGTGAGACGGTCAGTCTTCGGCGAAGGGCTGAATGGCCTGCGCGGCCGCCAACTCCTGGCGCGCCTCCGACAGCTCGGAGTTCGTCTCGCGGAGCCGATCGGACAGGACCTGCACGAAGCTCCACAGGAGCTTCACCGCGAGGATCGACTCGCGCTTCATCAGGCCCATCAAGTCGCCGCGGCCGATCACCATGGTGCGCGTGGGCTCGATGGCCCGCACCGTCGCCGAGCGGGGGGCGTTGTCGATCAGCCCCATCTCGCCGAAGTGGCCGCCGGCCCGCAGCTCGGCGATCTCCACGCCGTTCTTCTCGACCGACACCCGGCCGCGAATGACGACGAACAGCTCTTCGCCGGGCTGGCCCTCGGTGACGATCTCCCGGCCCGCGGGGAAGGTGCGCGTGCTCGCGGTCGAGAGCACGGCGGTCTGCTCTTTGTAGGTGAGGTGGCGGAAGAGGGGGATCTTCTTGAGCGCCTCCATCCGGCTCTGGGCTTCGGCGACTTCTTCCGTGGCCGTGGCCGGGTCGCCGGAACAGCCGACGACCACCGTGGTGATGTTGTCCTTGCCGCCGCGCTCGTTGGCGAGGGCGACGAAGCGCTCGGGCAGCTCGGCCAGCGGCGCGGAGGCCACCACCGAGGCGACCTCGTCGTCGTTGAGGTAGCCGTGCAGGCCGTCGGAGCAGAGGACGAAGACGTCGCCGGGCACCGCGTCGACGATCAGCGTGTCGACCTGCACCGATTCCTGAATGCCGACCGCGCGGGTGATGACGTTGCGGTACTGGCTGGTGGCGGCCTGCTCCTTGGTGATCGTCCCGGCCTTGAGCTGCGCGGAGATCAGCGTGTGATCTTCCGTCAGCCGGTGACACTGGCCGTTGCGCACCAGGTACACGCGGCTGTCGCCGACGTGGCCGATGACGCCCTTGGTGCCGCCGATGGCGAGGCACACGAAGGTGGTGCCCATGCCGCGCTTGGAGGCGTCGGTGGTGGCCGTCTTGTAGATGTCGGCGCAGGCGCGCTGCACCGCGACCTCGACCAGGCTCGCCGCGGCGGCCCGGTTCGCCTGGGTCGCATCACGCGCGAGGTCCTTGAGGATCGAGCGGTTGGTGATCAGGTGCTGCTTGACCACTTCGACCGAGCGCGCGCTGGCCACTTCGCCGGCCGCGTGCCCGCCCATGCCGTCGGCCACGATGTACAGACCCAGCGCGGGGTCCACGAGCATCGCGTCTTCGTTGTGCTGGCGTTTGCGGCCAACGTCCGTCTTGCCGTGCGCTTCAGTGGTCAGCAAAAGGATTCCCGAGGAAATGAGGGCTCTTGAACGTAGTGAACCGGTGCTGCCGTCACAAGACGAAAGCGGGCATCCACTACATCATTCAGTGGCGCGGCGGTGCAGCATGTCGAGGAAGCCCTGCGCTGAGTAGTAGGTCAGCTGCAACGCCCCGATGCGCACCGAGAGCCCGTTGGTGAGGGGCGCGGGGGCCTTGGGGGCGATCTTCCGCCCGCCCAGCGTCGAGCCGTTGCGGGAACCGGCGTCGACCAGCACCCACTCCTGGGTCTCCTGCTGCTCGATCCACGCGTGGAACCGGGACACCGAGGTGTCGTCGAGCACGATGTCGTTGTTGCCAGTGCGCCCGATGGTGATGCGCCGCTGAAAGGCGTTGTCCTTGGTCTTCTCGATCACCACGGCCATCGGGTCGCCGCCGCCGATCGAGGGCACCGACAGGCCCGACTGGGTGCGCAGCTGGTAGTCGTCGTCCTCGTCGTCCTCGTCGACCGTGTCTTCGGTGGGCGGCTCGTAGACGAGCACGGGGCGACCGGCGAGGCGCGAACGCACCTTGGCCGGATCATCGGTGAAGCGGTTGAACCACAGCAGCAACGTCTCGACCATCGAAGCTCCGGATTCTCAGGCCGAAGGCAGGTCAGATGCCAGCATCATCGCCATCGATCGCCTCGCGGCACGCCCGCGCCAGCGCCGGGCGGGCCTCTTCCACGAAGGGCATCTGGGTGACCGCCTGCAGGTAGAAAGGGCTCTGTCTGGAAAAATACACCGCCCGTGCGAGGTCATCGAGCACCGCCCCGGTGAAGCCGAGCAGCGAGCTGGCGCGGGCGCGGATGAAATAGAGCGCCGAGTGCTCTCCGAAACGCCGCAGGGCCCGGTTGATGCGCAGCTTCGCGCCGAAGGACACCAGCTCGAGGTTGAGCGGCGTCACCTGGTGCTCGAGGGACAGCCACTCGCGCAGGTACGCCTCGGCGACAGTGTTGGGCGTGGAGGCCTCGAGTTCCTCGAGCACCCGCCACGGCTCCTCGCGGATCCACGACAGCAGCCCCAGCCAGCGCGCCTCGCCGCCGCTGAACGAGGCCTCGGCGAAGGCCTCTGCCTGCACTGAGGCCCCCGAGACGAGCGCCTCGAGGAGCTTCACCTCGCGGTTGGGCTCGCGCGAGAGGATCCGCGGCGCCGGCCCACCCGTGGGGACGGAGGGCAGCGGGCGCTCGACGGGTTCGGCGACTGGGAGCAACCCCTGCAGCAGCGAGTCCCAGTCGAGCCAGCCCAGCGTGGGGTACCCCTGCGCGAGCTTGCGCCGCCTGGAGACAGCGACCCGGTGCACCGTGACGACGCCCACGGCGTAGGCCGCTGCGACTCCGCCGGTGAGGTAGAGGCTCATGCGTCCGTGGGCTCGACGGGGGGCACGTCGCCGTCTTCGTCTTCGTCGACCGAGGTCACGGCGATGCGGTACTCGCCGCCCATCCAGCGCCCGAGATCGATCGTCCGGCACCGCTCGGTGCAGAAGGGAAAGGTGGAGTTCTCGCCGGGCATCAGCACCTCGCGCTTGCAGGTGGGGCACCGGGGGGCCATCGACGTCATGATCCCAACTCGTAGCACGGTACAGTGGCCCCCGTGCGTCGCGCCCTGCTCCTCTGCCTCATCTCCCTGTCCACCTGCCGGGGCCCCGTCACCAAACAGATCGACGACCCGCCGCCACCCCCTCCGCCCACCTGCGGCGACGGCATGATCCAGGCCGGCGAAGACTGCGACGCCTCGGACCCCGGCACCGGCAGCTGCCAGTCGCTGGGCTTCGACACCGGCCGGCTCGTATGTTCCTCGAGCTGCCGCTACGACACCACGCTCTGCGTGAAGCGCTGCGGAAACGGCGTGCTCGATCTCGGCGAGGCCTGCGACGGGCTGCTGGGCCTCGAGGCCTGCACCACCTGGGGCGCCAACGCCTGCACCGAGACCTGCACCGTCGACCCGCGGCGCTGCGTGGCCCAGGCCTTCGAGCCCGGCCCGGAGATGGACATGACCAAGGGGGGCCCGGCGGTGATCGGCGACCTCGCGCCGAAGGGACCCGGCGACCTGGTGATGGCGGTGCCGGCCTTCACCCGGGTGGAGCTCGTGCCGTGGAACATGACGACGGGCTTCGACCCGGTCGCCAGCCGCAAGCTGTCGTTTCTCCGCTCGCCGATCGCCGCGGAGATCCTCGACGCGAACGCCGACGGCAACGTCGACGTGGCCACCCTCAACCAGGACGGCACCGTCGATCTGCTGGTGTACCAGGGCTCGACCTATGCCCTGCAGCCCCTCGATGCGGGCTGCGCGGGCGGCGCCTTCCTTCCCCGCAACGGGAGCCCGGCGGCGAGCGTCATCGTCACCGGCTGCGGGGGCTACGCGGTGGTGAGCGCCACCGGAAGCCTGCACGTCGCCACGCCGGCCTCGACCGCGATCGGCCAGGGAACCACGGGGGTCCTCTGGGCCGACGGAGCACCTTCTCTTCACCGAGCCGACGGCGGGGTGGTGGCGCTCCCAGCGGCGGTGACGGAGCTGGGCGGCGCCGACCTCGACGGCGACGGCGACGAAGACCTCGCGGCGATCACCGCAGCCGGGGTCGAGCTCTTCGAGAACACCGGTGCCGGCTTCGCCCCGCGGGCGACCTTCACCACGACCAGCGGCGCCTCGGGGCTCCGGGTGATCGACCTCGACGCAGACCTGCGCCCCGACCTCTTCTGGACCTCCGGCGACGAGCTCGTCATCCGCCGCAACCGCGGGGCCTTCATCTTCTCGGAGACCCGCATCGCGGCGGGCGCCGGCGTCCGCAAGTCGGTGGCCCTCGGCGATGCCGATGGCGACCTCGATCTCGACGTGGCGGTCACCGTGGCGACGGGCACCGACAGCACCAAGACGCGCGTGTTTCTCAATCGCGTGCGCTGACGAGTCAGGGTGCTTTCCCCTTTGACGTCGTCAGTCGTTGTTGGTACTTCGCCCGCGTTTCGCCGACCTAGCTCAGTTGGCAGAGCAACTGATTCGTAATCAGTAGGTCGCCGGTTCAATTCCGGCGGTCGGCTCAAAAGAAGGCCTCGGATCCACGTGGATCCGAGGCCTTTTCGTTAGGGCCGGCCTGACCGATCGCGTCACATAACCTTCCAGAAATGCTGAGGTTTGTGACGCGCCGTGCCGTGCCTTTTTTCTTCCGGGAAGAAGTTCGCTGCGTATGGTTCGCGCGCGCTCGCGACCTCCCGTCACGAGGCCACCCAAAGGACTGCCATGGCTGAAGAGACTTTCATGCGGGCTCCGGCGCCGCAGCCGCGGAAGACGATCTACACCGAGGCGATGGAGATCTTTCATCGCGCGGCCGACGCGATGAACCTCGACAGCCGCGTGCGGCTGGAGCTCGAGGAGCCCGACTACGAGCACATCTTCTACGTCACCACCAAGCTCAAGGACCGGCTGGTGCCGCTCACCGCCGAGGAGGCCAAGGGCTTTACCGACCTCGGCGCCACCAAGGTGCGCGACTCGCACGGGCTCGAGCGGCTGGCTGACGGGAAGATCATCCTCAACGGCAAGGCGCTCCTGGGCTCGGACGTGCACATCAAGGGCGGTCACCTCCGCCTCGAGGACGGGCAGGTCTACAAGTTGGTGCCCGGCGACACCCAGCGCTTCAAGGGGTACCGCGTGCAGCACAACCAGGCCCGGGGCCCCTACAAGGGCGGCATCCGGTACCACCGCGAGGTCTCGCTCGATCTCTTCAAGGCGCTGGCCGCGGAGATGACGTGGAAGACGGCGATCGCCGATGTCCCGTTCGGCGGCGGCAAGGGCGGCATCCAGCTCGACCCGCGGCAGTTCGGCAAGGAAGAGCTGCAGACGATCTCGCTGCGCTTCATGTACAAGTTGAAGCAGCTGGTCGGCCCGAACATCGACATCCCGGCGCCTGACGTGGGCACCAACTCCGAGATCATGGCGCTCTTCCTGCGCCAGTTCTCCGACGGTGAGCGTGAGCGGCACAACCAGCGCGGGGTGATCACCGGCAAGGACGTGCGCATCGGCGGCTCCGAGGGCCGCACCAAGGCCACCGGCCAGGGCGTCGCGTACACCATCGAGGACTACTTCCAGGAGAAGGGCGAGACCCTCAAGGGGAAGACCTTCATCGTGCAGGGCTTTGGCAACGTGGGCTCGTGGGGCGCGCTGATCCTCCAGAACATGGGGGCGAAGCTCGTCGCGGTGAACGACGCCGACGGCACGATCATGAACATGAACGGCATCGATGCCGGCGAGCTCATGAAGTACACGAACGAGAACCCGAAGAACCTCAAGCGCTCGGTGCTCGGGTTCCCCGGGGCGCAGTCGATCTCCAAGGCCGACTTCTGGGAAGTGCCGGCCGACATCGCGGTGCCGGCCGCGCTCGGTGGCGAGATCACCGGGGAGATCGCCGAGAAGATGAAGGTCAAGCTGATCGCCGAGGGCGCCAACGGCCCGACGACGCCCGACGCCGACCGCGTGCTCGAGCGCCGGAAGATCGACATCATCCCCGACATCATCTGCAACGCCGGCGGCGTGACCGTCTCGTATTACGAGTGGATCCAGAACAAGCGCATGGAGTCGTGGACGGAGAAGGACGTCGACACCAAGCTCGAGTTCGCGCTCAAGAAGAACTACCGCATCATCCGCGACATCTCGCGCAACACGCCCCGCCGCACGGACATGCACGACAGCCGCGCCTACTGCATCGGCAAGACCGTCGACACGCGCTGCGCCGCCATGGTGCTCGCCCTCAAGCGCATCGAGGCGCACTACATGCTCGAGGGTTTCTCGCAGTAACCCGTCTTCGAGCCCGGACATGACTCGGCCCGCCAGCTCCGTTCGGAGGTGGCGGGCCGAAGTGTTTCGACGGGAGGATTACTTCTTCGGCGCGGGTGCCGGGGCCGGCGCGGGTGCCGGCGCGGGCGCGGGCGCCGGGGCGACCTTCACCGCGGTGGTGGCCGACGGGGGCGGAGGCGGCGCCTTGCCCGTCCCCGGGGCGGGAGCCGGAGCGGGCGCAGGGGCCGGCGCCATTCCGCCGCCCATGCCACCCCACCCGGCCTCGGTGAGCGCCTTGAACTTCCACTGGCCGCCGACCTTCACCAGCATGCTCGCGTTGCGGCCCTTCATCGTCATCTTGCCCGCGGTGGTCGAGTAGTCATCGACCACGTTCGCCAGCGAGTCGGAGAGCACGGTGATCGTCAGCTTGCGGACCGTCTTGGTGCCCGCGGGCATCGACTCCCACATCGGCTTCATCGAGGCGAGGTACTGCTCGCGGGTGTTGAACTCGCCCTCAGTCATGCCGGACTGCGAATCGGTCAGCATGAAGACGGGGAAGTCGACGCGGGCGGCGAGGGCGTCCCAGTTCTTGGCGTTGACGAGCGACGCGTCGAGCTTCCACCAGGCCTCGATCTCCTTCTTCGTCGCCGCCTCGTTGGTGGGCTTGCGCGCCATCGGGCCCATCTTCGACATGTCAGGCATGCCGGCCATCGCGGCCGCCGGAGCGGGCGCGGGCGCAGGTGCCGGGGCAGCCGCCGCGGGAGCCGGGGCCGGCGCAGGGCCCCCCTTCGGGACCGGCGCGGGAGCAGGAGCAGGAGCCCCTGCCTTCGGCGCCGGTGCGGGCGCCTGCGCGAACGCAGGGAAGGACAGCGAGGCGACGACGACGGCGGCCAACGACAAGCGCTTCATGGGGACCCCTCGAAAGAGTGAACGGCGGGTACGACATACCCCAGCCGAACGGGTTCCCCGGGCACGTTGTTCACGAACGGCTCAGTGCAGCACGCGCTCCCGATCGACGAGCAGAAGAGGTTGGTCCTCGCGCGTCTCGTAGGCGATGATCCGCAGGCCCGCGCCCCGGGTGCCCGTCAACTCCTCACCCTCGCCGTAATTGAGCGCCACCTGGTACCGGACCTCGCACAGCGCCGTCATCTCGGTTCCATCTTCGGAGCTGAAGGTCACCTTGATGCGCCCACCCAGGGGCAGCGAATCGCGCGTTTCGACAAAAAGACCGGTGCTGCTGATGTTTCGGGCGATCCCTCTCGTCATGCCATCGGCGGTGCTCAGGTAGACGGTGAAAACCTTGTCAAAACGGAGATTCTGGCGGCGGTCACTCAATGCGACGCTCCTGTCGTGTGCTGGTACGTCAGGAAGCCTACAGAGTGGTTGTATGTAGGCAAATTCTCCACTCAATGCGACATGTAACTTCAGAAGGAACCCTATGAAAACGCTCGTGATGATGGCTGTGCTGCTCCCTGCCGTGGCCCTGGCTGACGTCGATCCGCGCTTCGCGAAGCTGCGGGACCAGGCGGAAGCGATGGGGGCGGTGAGCGCCTTCGTGGAGAAATACGTCGGCGACTGCGCCTCGAGGATGCTCGGCGGCGGCGAGTGCGAGAAGAACGCGGAGATCTTCCGCCAGGGCGCGACGGGCAAGAAGTTCTACATGATCATCACCGAGGAGACCTCGGGCGTCCTCTCGATGGGCGAGGTGAAGGCGAACGACGGGCGCTTCGTGCTCAACCTCACGCCGTTCTTCGCGGCGTCCGGCTCGGCGATCACCCACGGGGCCCCGGCGCGCACCGACGGCGACGGCAACCCGGTGATGCCCTTCGTCCGCATCGACAGCCAGATGCCCGAGGGCTGGAACCCGGCGTTGATGGCGCGGCAGGTCCAGGGTCAGGCGCTGCGCCTGCAGATCGTCTTCACCCCCCAGGGCGTGTGGTCCCTGCCCAAGAAGAGCGGCGGCACGATGAAGGGCGTCAAGGCGCGCTTCGACGCGGTGCTGGTGTCGGTCGGCCGCACCGGCGACATGGTCGGGCTGTGGCTGCCGAAGTGAGGAGCGTCAGCTCCGCGGCC
>JBBRUE010000229.1:0-8862 GCA_038248085.1 Myxococcales bacterium
ACCTGAGCGGGCTCGAAGTGGAGGAGGCCGCGATCACCTCGACCTCGCTGCCGTTCGACCTCCAGGTGAAGGCGGGCATCTTCCGCTCGGCGATCGGCCGGCAGAACGGGCAGCACCTGCACGTGCAGAGCTTCACGCGGCGGCCGTTGATCAACGCCTCCTACCTCGGCACCGACGGGCTGCGCGCGCCGGGGTTGCAGGTCTCGTGGCTCGCCCCGGTGCCCTTCTTCCTCCAGCTCAACCTCGAGGCCTTCTCGGTGGCGCCGGTCGATGATCTCTCGCAGCCCACGACCTTCGGCGGTGGAGCGCGCACCGACCTCACCTGGGCGGCCGAGCTGAAGGCCTTCGCCCCGGTGAGCGACACCCTCTCGATCGCCGCGGGCCTCAACTTCGCCACGGGCTTGAGCCCCGGGCTGGTGGATAGCGAAGCGCTCACCGGCGCGCGTTCGTTCCTGTACGGGGCGGACCTGTACGTGAAGTTCAGGCCGGCCAACGAGCGCGAGGGGTTCTTCAACGTCGCGTGGACCACCGAGTACTTCGTGCGGAAGCTCGGCCGGTACCTCGACGCGGGCCTCTATTCCCAGGTGGTGGTGCAGGTGGCGCGGCAGTGGTCCTTCGGGGTGCGCGAAGACGTGCTGGGGCTGCCAGCCTCGGAGATCCAGCCGCTGACCTCGCGGACGTCGCTGATGCTCACCTTCCGGGCGACTGAGTTCGCGCGGGTGCGGGCGCACGTCGAGCGCGAATTTGCCCACTCGCCCCTCGTCTCGGACTCACTGGGCGCGTACCTGCTGCTCGAGATCTCCATCGGTGCGCACGGCGCGCACGCTTTCTGAAAAGGACCGCCCCATGAACCGCCTGCTCCCGCTCTTCGTCTTGCTGTGCGTAGCCTTCGCGTTCCCGGCCCGCGCGGACGGCCCGTTGAAGGTGGTGACCACCATCGAGACCTTCGCCGACCTCGCCCGGCGCGTGGGTGGCGACAAGGTGAGCGTGGACGCGCTCGCCCACGGCTACCAGGACCCGCACTTCGTCGACGCGCGGCCCAACCTGATGGTGGTGCTCAACCGCGCCGACCTGCTGGTGCGCGTGGGGCTCGACCTGGAGATCGGCTGGCCGCCGCTGCTCACCCAGGGCGCGCGCAACGAGAAGATCCAGCCGGGGCAGTCGGGCGACCTCGACGTGTCCACCCTCGTCGACGTGCAGGACGTGCCGCAGGTGCAGGTCACCCGCGCGATGGGCGACATCCACCCCGGCGGCAACCCGCACTACTGGATTCCCCCGGTGAACGCGGTGCGCATCGCGAAGGGGCTGGCAGAGCGCTTCAAGCAACTGCGCCCGGCCGACGCGGCCTACTTCGACGCGCAGTTCCAGAAGTTCCTCGGCGAGGTGAAGGCGCACGCCGCAGGGTGGGACGCGCTGGCGAAGCCGCTGGCGGGGAAGAAGGTCGTCACCTACCACCGCAGCTGGAGCTACGTGAGCCGCTGGCTCAAGCTCGACGTGGTCGGCTACGTGGAGAACAAGCCGGGCGTGCCGCCTTCGCCTGATCACCTCGCCGAGCTCATCGCGCTGATGCGCAGCCAGGGCGTGAAGACCATCTTGATGGAGTCTTTCTACAACCGCTCGATCGCCGAGACGGTGGCCGAGAAGGCAGAGGCGAAGGCGCTCTCGATGCCGTCCGACGTCGGCGCGACGCCCGAGGTGAAGAGCTACTTCGATCTCGTCGACGCGGTGCTCGCGCAGCTGGGCAAGTGACTCCTCACGCCATGCTGTATCGCGCGAGCGCCGTGGCGCGCCTCGAGATGGAGAAGGCGCTCGAGCAGCTCGTGGCCCACGAGAAGATCGCGATCTGACGGGCGGGAGACGCTGCGCCCTCGCTCAGAGCTGCTCACCCTCGACCGGCGTGCGGCAGGTTCCGCCCGGCAACGAGAGCTTGAAGGGGAGCGTTCGGCGCGAGGGGCCCGGCTCGAGGAAGACCTCGAAGTGCAGGTGGGGCTCCACCGGCGTGTCGTTGGTGGAGCCGGACAACGCCAGCACGGAGCCGCGGCCGATCGACTGCCCCTCCCGCACCACCACCGAGCTCCGCTTGAGGTGCGCGTACTGGGTCAGTGAACCGTCGGCGTGCAGCAGCGAGACGGTGTTGCCGCCCACCCGTGTGCCGTCTTGTGCGTCGTCCTGCACCCACGTCACCACGCCCTCGCGCGCGGCGAGCACCGGCGTACCTTCCGGCATGGCGAAGTCGAGCGCGTGCTGCACGCGCTGGCGATGGGTGGGCGTGCCGCCGAAGCCCTGGATGACGCGGAAGCGGCCCTCTGGCGTGAACGGCAGGGAGAGGCGGCAGTCCTCCGGCGCCGCGAGACGCGAATCACCGAAGGCCGTCTTGTAGTGCCACGCGCACCGCCAGCGCTTCGACGGGTCTGCCGGGCTCAGCTCCACCAGCACCAGCTCACCGGGCTTCGTCGCCAGGCGGGTGAGCGGCAGGGGCACCGTGGGCGCGCAGTTCTCGTAGTCCGGCCCAGGCTCGAGGGTGATGGTGACCGGCAGCGCGGGCCCCTCGACCGTGGCGAGGGTCTGGAAGCGCTGGCCGCCGAGCGGAACGTCTTTCACCTTCACCGCAGGATCGATGGCGCGCGCCGTGAGGGGAACCAAGGCGATCATCACCAGCAGCCCGCGCATAGGCCAGAAGGGTACTCGACTTCGCCGAGCAGTTGTCTGCGTCCGCCGTCTGGAGGCGGGCGCGCGAGGACCCACGGCACGACGTTGAGCCTGATCAGCCGCATGCGCCGGGAAAGGGCACCCACCGCGTGCATTGACCCCGCTGCTCCTGGCCCGGACACTGCCGCGATGAGCGGGCTCAAGGCGAAGGCAGCGGCGTGGGGCGCGGGTTCGACGCTGTACGTGCTGGTGGAGAATGAGGGGAAGCGCGAGACCCTCGTGGTCCGCGGTGGGCAGGTCGTCGAGACGCAGCCCGCGGCTCCGAAGGCCTCGCTCATCGTGGTGCTCCCGAGCGGCGCGGTGTTGACGATGGCGCGCGAGGGCAAGGGGAAGCTGGTGCCGCCAGGCGGGCCACAGGCCCGCGCCACGAACCTGAGCCTCGGGCTCGACGAGCTGGTGGTGTGTCACGGCGCCGCGTTCGCCGGGGGGCGCCGCCGGCAGCTCTCGCGCTTCGACGAGGCGAAGGCCAACTGGTCGAGCACCGGCCTGCGCGCCGCCGTGGCGCCGCTGATCCCCGAGGTGCCGGGCAGCGCCGATGGCGTCGCGGCCGTGGTCGAGGGCAAGGCGGGACCGATCGTCGCGGTGCGCGCCAACCGCGACGACCGCGTGCTGGTGATGGAGTTCGACGGCACGGCGTGGACGCTGCGGTGCGATCTCCCTGAGCCGGTGCACGCGCTGGCCTGGCGAGCAGATCAGGATCTCGTCTACGCGCTGGGGAAACGGGTGTGCGCCATCGACGCGCAGGGCCAGGTCACCCGGCCCGCCACCGGGAGCGGCCGCGAGTTCTGGTCTGCGGGCTGGGCGCGCGGGGCGCTCTTCGCCGGCTCGCTGCGCGGCGTGTACGAGCTCGAGGTGACGACCGGGCCCGGGACGGTGCGCTTCCCCGAGGGCGAGGGCGAAGTGCCGCAGCCACACTCGTTGGTGACCTCGGGTGACGACGTGGCCTTCGTGTGCGGCGGTCAGGTGCACGTCTTCGACGGCTCGGGCTTCGTCACCATCGCCCTGGGCTGAACTTCTGCGTGGCCCCCGATGGTAGCGTCGTCACCTCATGGCGATTCTCTGCGAACGCGCGCGGGCCTCCTGGTCAGCGACCCCGGTGTTGTGCGCCCTGTTGGCGATGGGCTGCACACCGCCAGCGAAGCCGACCCTGGCGCTCAACCGCGACCACCTCGACTTCGGCACCGTCGAGGCCGAGCTCGGCGTCTTCCGGCTCGGCGTCGCGTTGACCAACACCGGTGACGCGCCGCTGCGCCTGACGGACCTCCGGCTCGATCCACCCTCGCCCGAGCTGGAGCTCGAGGGGCTGCCCATGGGTGCGCTGCCCGCGGGCGACCGTAAGGTGGTCACCGTCGTCTACCGGCCGCTGGTGGACGGGAGCCTGAGCTCCGTACTCCGCGTCGAAGCGGCCGACGGCCAGGGCCCACGAGAGGTGCCCATCACCGGGCGGGCCGTGCACCTCGGCGCGGTGGTGCGCATGGACTCGGGGGCAGGCTGTCCGGGCCTGCCGGGCTCGCTGGACTTCGGCACCGTGACCAACGGGAGCGCGCTCACCCGCCAGGTCACCGTCGAGTCCACCGGCACCGGCGCGATCTCGATTCTGAGGGCCAACGTGTCGCCGGCCGACGCGGGCTTCACCGTCGAGGGCATCGGCACTGGCCTGGTGATGGAACCCGGACAGACCGCCAGCCTCACGGTCCGCTACGACCCGAGACGCCCGGGGCCGCAGGCCGGCCTCATCACGCTCCAGACCAACTCGCTTTCGCCGACCCCGCTGACCGTCCCCGTGTGCGGCACGGGCCTGGTGTCTGCGCTGTGCGTGTCACCGCCCTCGCTGCAGTTCGGCACCGTGCTGGCGGGCACCTCGGGGGTCGCGCGGTTGACGGCCTCGAGCTGCGGCAACCTCCCGGTGGTCCTGCAGACGGTCGGCCTGGTCGCGCCGGCGCCGGGCTTCAGCGTGACGAGCGGGGCCCCCGCGCTGCCGGCCACCCTCGCGCCCGGGGAGAGCGCCGACTTCGACGTGCAGTTCGATGCCACGTCGAACCTCGCGGCGCGGAGCCGCGTGCGGCTCACCTCGTCATCCCTCGTCACGCCGGAGCTCTTCGTGCCGGCCGGTGCCAACCTCCCCCCGGCGTGCAACGCGCGCATCGGGGCCGAGACGATGCGCTTCTACAAAGACATCTCGTGGGCCCAGCCGCTGGTCATCACCAACCTCGGGACTCGCGACTGCCTGCTCGAGCGCATCGAGATCGTCCCCGCGGGGTCTGCGTTCTCGATCGATCGATTGGTGACGCTCCCCGCGGTGCTCCCCGGGCGGTCGTCGCTCGACCTCACCGTGAAGTACACGCCGCCGGCCTCGGCCATGAACCCGACGAGCGCGACCCTGCAGCTCGAGCTCGACTGGGTGCACGAGGTGTCTCTGCGGGGCGACCCGCGCCCGCAGGCCGGTTGCCACCTCCTGCCGGTGACGCCGTCCGTCGACTTCGGGCTGATCGACCCGCGGCAGCCGGCGATCCGTCCCTTCGGGTTGAACAACGTCGGGGCCGGGCCCTGCGAGATCTTCGGAGCGCGCTTCGACCAGCCCGAGTTCTCCGTGCTGATCCCCTCGATCACCATCGACGGCCAGACGACCGTCTCGTACGCGATCTCGTACACCCCGGCCCCGGGGAGCGTCGGCCCGGTGCAGGGGACGATGACGTTGACGACGAGCGATCATGATCAGCCGCAGCTGGACATCCCCGTGCTCGCCGGTCACGTCCGCTGTGACCCCGACTGTCACTGCCTCGCAAACCAGACCCCGACGTACTGGCGCTTCTCGTCGAGCTACGTGGGGAGCGCTGTCCACCCGGCGGCGATGAACGAGACGGCGTACGAACAGAGCTGTGACCCGCAGAGCTGCGCGACGGGCCAGGTCGCGGTGGAGGTGGGTCGCGGCATGCTGCAGTGCGCGGCGCCGCCGCCGACGTGTCCCGCGGGCCAGGGGCTCGAGTTCAAGGGCGACGGCTGGACCTGTGTGCCCTGCCCGCTCATCGTGCAGTACGGCTCGCTGTTCGACTCGATGCGGGCGTGCGCGCCGGAACCCAACCTGAGCTGCTCGGGCGGCGAGTCACCGACGTTCGATGCGCAGGGCCGAACCTGGAGCTGCGTCCCGACCTGCGACAACGGCCAGTACGATCAGCGCACCGTGCCCGGCGGAGCGCTCGTCTGCATTCCCTGCTGACTCAGTTGCTGCAGCAGGCCAGGGGCAGCACCGACGCGCACGAGAACGTGGTGCTGGTGGTCACCGAGTAGCCCGCGGCCAGCGCGACGAGGGTCGTCCAACCCGGGGTCGAGGCGGTGAAGTTGGTGCAGGGAGACGAGCCTGCCGGCTCGTTGGGTGCCGAGGACGCGTAGTCGAGCCAGGCCGCCGCGGCCGGCATCGTGAGCGACGAGCGGGCAAGGCGGAACTCGTTCTCGTTGCACACGTGCGCGCCGGCGAACTCCGCGCTGCAGCGGCCGTTCGCCGTGGTGCGGCCGCCGAGGTTCGCGTTGCTGACGAAGGCCGTGTAGCCGCGCAGCCGGGGCGTATTCGGGGTGGTGCAGCAGGCGATGGGCAACACCGACGCGCACGAGAACGTGGTGCTGGTGGTCACCGAGTAGCCGGCGGGCAGGGCGACGAGGGTCGTCCAGCCTGAGGTCGCCGCGGTGAAGTTGGTGCAGGGCGAGGAGCCCGCGGGCTCGTTCGGGGCGGAGGACGCGTAGTCGAGCCACGCGGCGGCCGCCGGGAGCGGGAGCGAAGAGCGCGCGAGCCGGAACTCGTTCTCGTTGCACACGTGCGCGCCGGGGAACTCCGCACCGCAGCGGGCGTTCGCGGTGGTGCGGCCGCCGAGGTTCGCGTTGGAAGTGAAGGTCGTGTAGCCGACGAGCTGCGGCTCTGACGACGAGGCCGTAGACCCGTTGACCAGGAGCACGCCGCCGTCGACGTAGAGCACCGCCCCGGCCGGTCCGGTGGGGCCGGGCGCGCCCACGGGGCCCGTGGCTCCGGTCGTCCCCGTCGGGCCTGCAGGTCCCTGGGGCCCGGTACCGCCGGCGGGCCCGGCACCACCGACAGGGCCTGCGGCGCCGGCGGGTCCGATGCTCCCAGAGGCGCCAACCGGCCCGGCGCTTCCCGTCGCCCCGTTGCACACCGCGGCCGACCCGCCATCGGGAAAGCCGATCAGCAGGCCGCCGGTGGCGCACTGCGGGCTCAGCATCGGGAGGATCGAGGTGCTGACCGAAGCACCCGGGGCGCCGACCGGGCCCTGGGCTCCATCGACGCCGTTGCAGACGTGGGTGATGCCCCCGTCCGAGAGTTGCGTGACGCGAATTCCGCCGCGGGCGCAGGGAACACCAGCGGTGACCGGGGTGACGACCACCGAGCTTCCGGGAGGGCCCATGAGGACGCCGCCGTCGATGATCAGCACCGCCCCCTGCGGACCCTGGAGACCCTGAGGGCCGGCTGGCCCGACCGGTCCGGTGGCTCCCGGAGCTCCGCTGGCTCCAGTGGCTCCGCTCGTCCCGGCCGCGCCCGCGACACCCTGCGGACCGGCCGGCCCCTGGGGCCCTGTCGCCCCGCTTTCACCCCTGGCTCCGTCGGGACCCGCGGGGCCCTCGCTGCCAGCAGGGGTGGGACAGGCGCTGAGGACGAGGACGGCGGCGAAGAGGGAGAGGCGTCGCATGGGCCCATGACCCCCCGGGGGCGGCCCGTGTGCAAGTCCCGCGTCAGCGGTGGCCTCGCACTGACCAGCTTCGATCACGGCGGCTTGGGCGCCTCGAGCTTCGCCAGCACCTCGACCATGCCCTTGCGCAGCTCCTTCCCCGCGCCGCGCAGGTTGTCCAGCAGGTCGATGCGCGTCTCGAAGCGCGAGCGGATGGGCACCTCGAAGGCCGGCAGGTGCGCGATGCACTCGTCCTTGAGGCGCACCGGCACACCGTCAGACTTGATGCGGATCTTCCCCTTGATGGGGAGCATCAGGTTCAGCGGGATGGTGGCGCGAATGGGAATCTTGAGCGCGCCGATGCCGAAGACCGAGGTCTCGATGTCGGTGTCGAGCGGGAGATCGACGCGAATGGGGACCAGGGTCTCGATCTCCAGCAGCTCGTCGATGGCGAGCCTGGTGTCGAGCTCGATGGGAATGCGCAGCGGGGCCTCGACCTGCACCGGCACGCGGGCGTCGACGTCGACCACGATGGGGATCTGCCGGTTGAGCAGCAGCCCCTCGATGCGCGCGCGGATCTTCTCGGTCTCGAGCCCGGTCTTGCGCGCCTGGAGCCACGCGGCGATGGCCACGATGGGCAGGCCCCACGTGAGCACCACCGGCACCATCACCCACCAGCGCCAGTCGAGCTCTTCTGCGTGGCGCAGCGCCTCGAGCACCCGCCCCTCGCCAATCACCCACGGCGACGAGAGCAGCAGCAAGACGATCGCCACCGGCCCGGCGACGATGTGCACGAGCGCGCCGAGGCGCAGCAGCTGTCGCAGTCGTTTCATGCGGGCGGTCTAATACAGACGCGCCGGTGACGGACCCGGCGCTCATCGTGCGGGGAACGCAGTGGTTGCGCACCGACGCTGCTGCAGCCCGGCGAAAGCACATGGTGCCCCGGGGCTTGCACACCTTTCAGGCGGAGGTGGCTTCCATGAAACGATCCGCGCTGACGTGGTCCCTGGTGGCGCTCGAGTGGTTCCTCGCGCTCGGTGGTTTGTTCGGAGGCCTGTCGCTGATCAGCGACCCCACGGGACGCTCGATGCAGCTCCCGACCGAGCGCTTCCTCGAAGGCACCCCGTTCACCAACTACCTCGTCCCGGGGCTCATCCTCTTCACGGTCAGTGGAGTCGTCCCGCTCGTGGTGTCGCTCGGCGCGTTGATGCGCCTGCCCTGGGCGCGCTTCGGCCACGTCGCGGTCGGCGCGTTGCTCACGGGGTGGATGGGCGTGCAGATCTGGCTCGTCGGGCTGAGCGCGGGGCTCCAGGTGATGTACCTGATGGTCGGCCTGCTCATCCTCGCGCTGGGCGCGATGGACTGGACCGATGAGCCACCCCCGCGCCGGCGCAGCCGCATCGCGTACCTCTGATCAGCCAGTCGTTCAGGGGCTCCAGGCGGTGGTCCAGAGGGCGGCCTCTTCCGCGGTGAGGTCGGC
>JBBRUE010000230.1:0-8861 GCA_038248085.1 Myxococcales bacterium
CCGGTGTCGCCGACCTGGCCTATCGCCTCGCCCTCTTCCACCGCGTTGCCGACCTCGACCTGGCTGTTGGCGAGGTGCGCGTAGAGCGAGTGGAAGTTGCCGCCGTGGTCGACGATCACCAGGTTGCCGTAGCCCTTGAGCCAGCCCGAGAAGGCGACGTTGCCGGTGCCCACCGAGTGCACCTCGACGCCCTCGGCCGCGCGGATGTCGAGGCCCTTCTGCACGGTGACGGTGTTGAAGCGCGGGTTGACGATCTTCCCGAAGCCGACCTCGACCATCCCCGCGGCGGGAAACGGGAGCTGGCCCTTGCGCGCGCGGAAGCCCGAGGTCCCCACGGTGCTCTGCAGGTCGCTCACCATGCCGGCGAGCTCCTTCTCGGTCTGCTCGAGCTCGGCGATGAGGCGGCCCATGCGGTTCTGCTCGGCGTTGACGCTGGCGAGCAGATCCTTGAAGCGCACCAGCCGGGCCTGGCCCACGGCCTGCTCGCTGCGCAGCGCGCGGAGGTAGCGCTGGCCGGTGGCCTCGAGCCGCTCGAGCCTCCGGGCCTGGCGGCGCTGCCAGAGCGCGAAGACGGCGAGATCGTCGAGCTCGCGCACGTCGCTGGCGACGAGGGTCTGGAAGGCCCGCTGCCGCTTGATCAGGGTGGCGAAGTCACCGGCGCTCAGCAGCGAGCCCAGCGAGTCCTGCTTCTGCAAGCGGTAGAGCGTCAGCAGCCGCGGGGCGATGCGCCGCTGCTGGGCGCTGAGCTCGGCCTGCACCACCTCCGCGTCCCTCCGCGCCTCGGCGACCTGCTTGCCGACGCGCGAGACGTTGCGCTCGAGCTGGGCGGCACGCTGAGACGACTCGCGGGCGAGGCGCTCGAGGGTATCGAGCAGGGTGAGGAGGTCCTTCTTCTCGTCTCCGATGGCGTCGAAGGCGGTCTTCTCGGCGGCGAGCCGCGCCTCGAGCTCGGCGTGCTCGTCTTCCACGTCGCTGCCCGCGGCGAGCAGCAGGGCGACCAGGAGCGCCGTCATACGCGGAGGAACCTCCGCACCGCGATGAAGCTGCCCGTCAGGCCGAGGGCCACGCCCAGGCCGAGCTGCTCGACCGCCAGCCGGCCCCACGCCACCACGAAGCGGCCGTCGAGCATGAGGAAGCCGACCAGCTCGCTTCCGTCACGCTCGAGCCAGCGGATGACGCCGAAGACGAGGGCCAACGCCAGCCCGCCGGAGATCACGCCCTGGAGCGCGCCCTCGATCAGGAAGGGCATGCGCACGAAGCGGTCGGTGCCGCCGACGAGCTTCTGGATCTCGATCTCTTCGCGGCGCGCGAAGATGGCGAGCTGCAGCGTCGCGGAGACGACGATGACCGTGGTGAGGAAGACGAGCGCGAAGACGATCAACCCGGCCAGGCGCAGGGCCCGGGCGATGAGGCTCAGGCGATCGAGGGCGGCTTCGCCGTAGTCGACGCCGGTGACGAACGGGAGCGCGCGGGTGCGCTCGGCCAGTGACTTGAGCGCGACGGGATCGCGGGCGGTCGGCGGGAGCTTGAGTTCGAGGCTCCACGGCAGCGGGTTGTCTCCCAGTTCGGTGAGCGACTTGCCCTGTTCTCCGAGCTGCGCGGCGAGGCGGCCGAGCGCGACGGCGGGCGAGATGCGCGCCAGCGTGCCCTGGGTTCGGCCGACGAGGGCCTTCTCGAGTTCCTCGACCTTGTCCGAGGGCGCGTCGGGGGCGAGGTAGACGGTGAACTCGACCTCGCCTCCCAGCGAGGCGACCAGCGCGTCGAGCTGCGAGGCGGCGATGCGCGCCAACCCGAAGCCCACCAGCGAGAGCGCGAGCGCAGCGATGGCGATGACGTGGACGAACGGCGAGCGCACCATGCTCCCGATGGCGGTCCGGACGAAGTAGGCGAGCCGGGCGGTGGTGCTCACGAAGGGCCGCAGTCTGTCCCGGATTCCGGCTGTTCGCGCGGGTGACGTGGGGGGATGATCGTTTGTCGCAGGCCCGGCATCTGACGTTTCATGATGCGTACAGCCCTCGCCCTGCTCTCTGCGGTTTCGCTGTTTGCCTGCAACGTCATCGATGGCGGCCCCGAGGCCTCGGAGGCCCGCACGGTCGAGCCCTTCACCCGCCTGCGGGTGGACGACGGCCTCACCGCGACGCTCAGTCCAGGCGCGCCGCTGGTGACGATCAACGCACCCCAGAAGGTGCTGGAGAACGTGCAGGCCGTGGTGAAGGACGGGCTGCTCGTCGTGCGGCTCAAGCCGGGGGTCATCGTCAACACCCTCGAGGGCACGACGGAGATCGTGATCACCGGCCAGGGCGTGGTGGCGCTCGAGGCGACCGGGGCCAGCAAGATCACGGCGACCGGCGTCGAAGGCAGCCCGTTCCGGGTGAGCGCGTCGGGGGCCAGCAAGGTCACCGTGAGCGGGACGACGGCCGATGCACGCCTGAGCGCGTCGGGCGCCTCGACGATCGCCGCCGATCAGCTCGTGGCGGAGGTCGCCAGCGTCGATGCGAGTGGTGCGTCGACCATCGTGCTCAACGCCAGCAAGACCATCGACGGGACCGCGTCAGGGGCGAGCCACGTGACGGTCAACGGGGCAGCCGACTTCGCCAACGTGAGCACCTCGGGTGGGTCGTCGGTTTCGCACGCGGCGCAGTGAGGGGCCTCGACAGCCCTCACCCTGACCCTCTCCCGCACGCGGGAGAGGGGAACACGTTCTACTGGTCGTGGGCCATGAGCCGGGCGGCCTTCTCACCGCGCGTGTCGGCCACCAGCGAACCGCGCTCGAGCCGCAAGGTGCGCTTCTCGTAGCGCTCGATGAGCGACGCATCGTGGGTGGCGACGATGACGGTGGTACCGCGCGCGTTGACGTCACACAGCAGGTCCATGATCTCCACGGTGAGCGCCGGGTCGAGGTTGCCGGTGGGCTCGTCGGCCAGCAACATCGCCGGGTCGTTCACCAGGGCGCGCGCCAGCGAAACGCGCTGCTGTTCCCCACCCGAGAGCTTGAGCGGCGACACGTCGGCTTTGTGCTCGAGCCCCACGCGCCGCAGCATCTTCACCGAGCGCTCGCGCACCTCGTCGCGCGTGACCCCGAGCACGTCGAGGGTGAAGCCGACGTTCTCGGCGACGGTGCGGGTGGGCAGCAACTTGAAGTCCTGGAAGACGACCCCGATGTTCCGCCGCAGGTAGGGGATCGACGACTCGCGCACCCGCGCGATGTTGCGCCCGGCGATGAGGATCTGCCCCCGGGTCGGCCGCTCCGCGAGGAACATCAACTTGAGCAGCGTCGACTTCCCGGCGCCGGACGGGCCGGTGAGGAAGACGAACTCCGCCTTGTCGATGTCGAGGTTGATGTCCGTCAACACGGGCGGCTCGCCCGGGTACGCCTTGGTGACGTGGAACATCTGGATCATCGGGACCGCGACGATCCCACGTCTTCAGCGCGCGGCGTAGCGGACAATCTCGGCGTCCGGGTCGACCACGCCCACGCGGCCCCGGTCTTCGAGCACCTCCACGTTGGCGAGCACCTCGGAGAGCATCAGCACCAGCCGGGGCAGGTCGCGCCGGAGGAACAGCGTCGCCAGCAGCTCGAACACGCTCGCGGGCGACTCGGCCAGCCGCGCGTGGAGCTTCGCCTGGCGCCCCTCGTAGAACGCGAACAGGCCGTCGAGCAGCGCGCGGTGGCCGCTGAAGGCCGGGCCATGGCCGGGCAGCACCGCCTCGAGCTCGAGGTCGCGCACCCAGCGGGCGCCCTCGAGGTAGCGCGCGAGCGCGCGGAACTTGGTCGTCCCCTCCCCTTGCGAGAGATCGAGCAGCGGGTTCGGCGAGACGCGGGCCAGCACGTGATCGTCGGCGAAGAAGAGGCGCTGCCGTTCGGCGTACAGGCACACCAGGCCCGGGGTGTGCCCCGGCAGGTGCTTCACCACCGCCTCGAAGTGGCGAAACTGCAGCACCTCGCCATCGTGGAGCGCCCCCAGCCGCGCAGCCTCCACGTAGCGCGTGGTGGGCCCGCTGCGATCGGCGCCAGCCTGCATCAGGTCGAGCGTCTCCAGGGGAACGCCGAGCCGCAGGAAGTACGCGCGGTGCCGGCGCAACAGCGTGGCGAAGCGGGCGTCACCGACGACCTTGTCGTGGTCGGCCGGGTGAATGAAGACGCGCGCCCCGCTCTCCTCGGACAGCAGCTGCGCGTTGCCGAAGTGGTCGAGGTGCCCGTGGCTCACCACGATGCGGTTGAGCTTGCGGAGATCGAGCCCCTGCGCCGAGGCCTGGCCCCGCAGCGCGGCGATGCCGTCGGGGGTGCCGATGCCGGTGTCGAAGAGGGTGTAGCGGCCGTCGGCGTCTTCGATGACGTAGACGTTGGCGGGGCCACCCGCCTCGAGAAACGGAACGGGGATCTCGAGGCGGTGGATGCCCAGCGCCCGGAGCGGGCCGTCATCGAGATCGACGGTCGCTCCGTACATCGATGGTTACTTCGCCGCCTTGATGGCGGCCTGCATCTCGGGCAGCGCCTTGAAGAGGTCGGCCACCAGCCCGTAGTCGGCGATCTGGAAGATCGGCGCCTCGGCGTCCTTGTTGACGGCGACGATGGTCTTGCTGCCCTTCATGCCGGCCACGTGTTGAATGGCGCCAGAGATGCCGGCCGCGATGTACAGCGCGGGGGCGACGACCTTGCCGGTCTGACCGACCTGGAGATCGTTGGGCTGCCAGCCCGCGTCGCACACCGCGCGCGACGCACCGATGGCCGCGCTCAGCTCGTCGGCGAGACCCTCGATGGGCTTGAAGTCACCCTTGGTGCCGCGGCCACCAGCCACCACGACCTTCGCCTCGGTGAGCGCGGGACGAGCGCTCTTCACTTCCTTGAAGTTCACGAACTTCGAGAACTGCTTGTCGGCCGCCGGGGCCGCGAAGATCTTCACTTCGCCAGCGCCGCTCTTCTCGGCCGGGGCGAACTCGGTGGTGCGCGCGGTGAAACACTTCACGGCACCCGCGAGCTTCACGGTGGCGATGACCGCGCCGGCCCACATCGGGCGGGTGAGCGTCACGTCGGCGCCCGAGCCCTCGACCGAGAGGATCTCCGAGGCCATCACGGCCTTGAGCTTCGCCGCGACGCGCGGCACGACGTCGCGGCCGATGACGGTGGCGGCAGCGCCCACCCACTCGCCGCGGCCGCCCAGTTCTCGGCGATGGCGTGCTCGAGCTGCGGCCCGGAGGCGGCGTGCACCACCTTCACGCCGTAGTCCTTCACGGCGGTGGCGAGCGCGGTCGCGTCCTTCGCGAGCACGATGGCGTGGAGCTCGCCCCCGCTGGCCCGGGCGAGCTGCGCGCCGGCGGTGAGGGCGTTGAGGGTGGCCTTGCGGAGCGACCCGTCAGTGTTGGCTTCGACGACGATGAGAACGTTACCCATGATGATTGAGTTCCTTTCGAGGGCGGCGGATCAGATCGCCTTGGCTTCGGTCTTGAGCTTTTCGATGAGGGTGGCGACGTCGGGCACCTTGATGCCGGCCTTGCGGGCAGGCGGGTGTCCCATCTTCGTCACCGTGAGCTTCGGGGTCATGTCAACGCCGAGGGCCGCGGGGGTGTGCTCCTCGATGGGCTTGCTCTTGGCCTTCATGATGCCAGGCAGCGAGGCGTAGCGCGGCTGGTTGAGGCGCAGCTCGGTGGTCGCCACGCAGGGGAGCGGGCTCTCGATGGTCTGCAAGCCGCCGTCGACTTCGCGCACCACGATGATGCTCTTGCCGTCGGCCGCGAGCTTGATCGCCGGGGTCTTCGTCTTCTCGGCTTCCGACTCCAGCGACTCCTCCTTGGAGGCGAAGGTGGCCTGTGACCAACCGAGCCACTCCGCGAGGTACTGGCCGACCTGGTTCTGATCGTCGTCGATGGCCTGCTTGCCGAGGATGCAGAGGTCGGGCTTCTCCTTCTCGGCGATCTTCTGCAGGCAGGCGGCGACGCCGAGCTGGTCCATCGGGCCGGTGTGGTTGACCCACACGGCGCGGGTCGCGCCCATCGCCAACGCGTGGCGGAGCTGCTCGTGCACTTCCTTGGTGCCCACCGAGACCACCACCACCTCGCCGCCGTGCTTGGCGACCAGGCGCAGCGCCTCTTCGACGCCGATCTCGTCGAAGGGGTTGATCTTGTACTTCAGGCCTTCGGCGACGATGCCGACGCCCGTGGCGTTCACCTTGATCTTCGACTCACTGTCTTCGACGCGCTTGGCGGTGACCAGGATCTTCAGAGGCATCTCGGGGCTCCTTCAGGAGGAAGCGCGTGTGATGACGCGCTGCATTGTGTGAAACCGATTTATGAATCAACCCGCGGGCACGCAACGAGAAGCGATGGTGCAGCGCAACAATCGAGGGCCCCTGGCTGCTTGGTCCGGTCAGACGCCCTTGAGGAGCTCGCGGGCGATCACCAGGCGCTGCACCTGGCTGGTGCCCTCGTAGATCTGAATGAGCTTGGCGTCGCGCATCAGCTTCTCGACGGGGTACTCGCGCGAGTAGCCGTAGCCGCCGAAGATCTGCACCGCGTCGGTGGCGGCCTTCATGCCCATGTCGGCGGCGAAGCGCTTGGCGTAGCTCGAGACGAGCGTGTTGCGCTGGCCGGAGTCGAGCAGCCACGCGCTCTTGTAGGTGAGCAGCCGCGCCGCCTCGATGTCGGCGCCCATGTCGGCGATCATGAACTGAATGGCCTGAAAGTCGGCGATCGGCTTGCCGAACTGCTGGCGCTGCTTGCTGTAGTCGATGGCGTGCTCCAGCGCGGCGCGAGCGATGCCGATGGCGAACATCGCGGTCAGCGGGCGGGAGTTGTCGAGCGTGGCCATGGCGATGAGGAAGCCCTCGCCCTCCTGGCCGATGCGGTTGGCGACCGGGACCTTCACGTCTTCGAAGGTGAGGGTCACCGTGTTCGAGGCGCGCTGGCCCATCTTGTTCTCGTGCTTGCCGACGGTGAGCCCCTGGGGGCGGCCTTCGACCACGAGGCACATGATGCCCTTGTGCTTCTTGGTCGAGTCGGTGGTGCAAAAAAGCGAGAACTGGTCGGCGTACTCGCCGTTGGTGATCCACTGCTTCTGGCCGTTGACCACGTAGAAGTCGCCCTCGCGGCGCGCGGTGCAGCGCATGCCGGCGACGTCGGACCCCGCGCCCGGCTCGGTGAGCGCGAAGCTGGCGAGCTTGAAGCCGGTGGTGAAGGGGCGGAGGAACTTCTCTTTCTGCTCCTTCGACCCGTGGAGGACGATCGGCAGCAGGGCGAGATCGTTGGCGATCATCGACGTGGCCATGCCGGCGCAGCCCCACGAGAGCTCTTCGGCGACGATCGCCTGCGCGACGTGGTCGACCTCCATGCCGCCGAACTCGGTCGGGATGGTGAGGTTCATCAAGCCCAGGTCGCTCGACTGGCGGATGATGTCCTTGGGGAACTCGCTGACCTCGTCGTAGTGCGCAGACTTCGGGCGCATCACCTCACGGGCGAACTTGCGAGCGGTTTCCTGCAGGGCCTTTTCGTCGTCAGAGAGACCGAAGTTCATGCCGCGCGGCATACCGCAGAAGGCCCGAATCGACCACGCGCTTGAAACGAGTGCGGCAGGACATTGACCTGCCTCGAATGGGGTCGAATACTGCCGCTTCCGTGAAAATGCGCTCTGGGGTTCCCATGTCTTCTTCGAAGCACGTGCTGTTGTTCGCCGCTCTCTGTGCCCTGACCGCCTGTGGCCCGGTGCTGGTGGAACCGGAGTTGACGGTCACCGCCAGCCCCAAGACCATCGACGGCAACGCGCAGAAGTCGACGCTGAAGATCCTCGCCACCGACGACAAGGGAAAGCCGGGCAGCGGCAAGGTGCGCCTCACCTCGACCGCCGGCACGCTGAAGGACGGCGTCGAGGTCGACCTCGCGGCCGGCGACGGCTCGGCGGAGTTCGGCTGCGACCGCGCGATCGACGTGACCTGCTCGGGCGCGGTGCGCCTGACCGCAGAGTGGGTCGTGAGCGGCAAGCTGGTCAGCGCCAACGTGACCATCACCGTGACCCCGCCGGTGGTCCGCGTCGCTGACGGCGGCGTCGCCCTCACCTCCTCGCGCACGCAGCTCGGCATCGGGCTCGGCCAGGCGTCCGACGTCGTCGCCACCTACTCGATCGACGGCGTGATCATGCCCGGCACCCCGATCACCCTGACCACGACCAACGGCACGCTCCTCTTCACCGACGGCGGGCCCTTCGTGTCACCCGCGTCGACCGACAGCGCGGGCCAGGTGCGCGCGGTGCTCACCGAGAACGGGGTGGCCGGCACGGCCAATCTCCTGAGCACCGGGCCGTCGGGGCGCAGCGGCACGGCGTCGGTCAGCATCTACAAGCCCGACGCGGGCATCCTCCTGGCGACCGATCGCAACGTGCTCACCGTCGGCTTCAACGAGGTGGCCCAGCTGACCGTGACCCACACCATCGAGAACCGCGCCGTGGCCGGCCGCATGCTGCAGCTCGAGACGAGCGCCGGCAAGCTGATGGAGCTCGACGGCGGCCCCTTCACCTCGCCGGCGGCCACCGACACCAACGGAAAGATCCGGGCACTGCTCACCGACACCGGGTCGCCGGCGATCGCCACCGTGACGGCGACCGACCCCATCTTCACCATCAGCAGCAACGTGGCCGTCACCATGTCGACGCCCGACGCAGGGGTGTTCGTCACGACCGGCAAGAACCGCCTGTACATCGGCGTCGGTGATTCGACGGCGGTGACCGCGCGGCTGATCGCCAACGGCGCGCCCTCGGTGGGCCGGCAGCTCCAGGTGGCGACCAACCTCGGCGCCCTGAACCTCCCCGACGGCGGCGCCTTCAGCGGCAGCGGCACCACCGACGGCAACGGGGCCCTGGCCCTCGAGCTGCGCGA
>JBBRUE010000231.1:0-8843 GCA_038248085.1 Myxococcales bacterium
AGGAGCAGCGACACCACCCCGAGGATGCCGACGGCCCCAATCACCATGGCCATCAGCACCTCGATCAAGGTCGTGCCCCTCGGGGACCGAGGGGATCTCCAGCGCATGGTCACGGGAGCTTCCCGGGAGGCAGCGCCTGCCAGAGGATGGTGCGTCGCTTGGCGAGCCCTCCGGACTGGGACTGGTTGTTCCACTTGCCCGTGCCTGCGCCCTTCAGCTCACCGGTCGCGGTCGTGAAGATGAACTGCTCGTCGTACACGATGCCGCCGCTGACGGCGGGGGGAATGATGGCGCCCGAGCCCGCCTGAGCGACGCCGGTGGCCGTGGCCAGGGCATACAGGCGGCCCCCCTCGGTCTGCGAGAGGTTACACGCATCAGCGGCGGTACCGACGGCGGTCACCGCGAAGACGCTCTCGGCGCCGAGCGTCACGCCACCCCACACCTCCTGGCCGGCTCCGAGCTGGCGAGTCCACACTTCCGTCCCCAGGCAGTTGCCCGAAGAGGCGGTGAGCGGTGCGGTGTCTTCGTAGGCGAGCACGTAGTAGTTCGTCGCGACCGCGTCGTTGGGGTCGTCCGGGTTGTCCGCGGTGCCGAAGTAGAACTGCACCTTCACCGTCGACGTGCGATCCACGCGCACCGCCAGCGGCGAGTAGATGCCCTGGAGCGCAGACTGGGCCACGCTGAGCCCACCGGCGTTCAGCGTGGCGGCCGCGTCGGCCACGATGCACGACTGGATGCGGCGGTCGATGGCGCGGCTGCGATCGGGATCGGCGAAGTTGATGCGGTAGACACGCCCCGACGTCATCGGCACGTACAGCACGTCGTACGAGCCGTCGCCGTTCGCGTCGACCGCCGTCGGCTCGCCGCCGATGCCTTCGCCGTTCTGCAGCGGCACCACACCCATCTCGTAGCAGTTGTCAGCGCTCTCGCTCTTGCTGCGATCGCGCTGGCAGAACTTGCCGTCAGACTTGAAGGCCACCGGTGCACCGGTGCCGATGTCGATGAGGTACACCGTACCGGCCGTGCTGGTGTTCGGCACGAAGTCAGTCGCGATGGCGGTGATCCACCGCTCGTCGAAGTTGGAGCCGAAGGAAGCGCGCACGATGGGCGGCGAGTGGCGTGAACCGCGCGTGTCAGGCGTGAGCGTCGGAGCAGGCGAGCTCGTCCAGGTCGGCAGCACGCTGCCCATGCGCCACTCCCACATGGGGATGGGCCAGCGCATCTTGTTCGCATCGGTCTCGGTCATCTTCGAGGGGTCGGTGACATCGAGCGCGACCACCACGTCGGTGAGCGGCCCGGTCGCGGATACCAGCACCGTCTTGGCGCCACGGTCGGTTTGCCCCTTGGGGTCGACCTTCCACTGCTTGTCCTTCTTGCCAGGCTCCGTATCGAGGTCCACTTCGCCGAACGATGGCGGGGCGTTGATCTGCGCCGGAGGCACCGGGGTCAACGCACCCGGCAACTCGCCGATGTAGTTGCGCACGTAGTTGGGGAGCAGGCCGTGCGGCAGGTAGGCGAACAGCTCGTTGCCCGTGCCGTAGTTGCGTGGGCCGCTGCAGGGCGACTTCTCGAAGTACCCACGGTAGCTGGTGCCGGTGCACGGGTCATCGCCGCGACGGAACTGGCCGGTGTCGAACGCGTGGATGTACCCACCCAGCGTGCCGATGAAGGCGACGGTGCGCCGGTTCTTGAGGGGCTCCATGAAGTTGCTGATGTACGCGGCCCGCTCCGAGGAGGGCGCAAAGTTGTACCAACTGGGCGTCGCCGGCGCGGTGACGATGGCCGGAGAGCTGAGCTGGACGCCGCCGAAAGCCCAGGCGCGCTTGACCGGCGCCGAAGGAGAGCCCTGCAGTTTGCAATTGCCCGGGCTGCTGCACAGGGCGCTCGCAGCACCCTGCCGGTCTTCCCAGCCGTAGAGCCAGTCCCGAATGAAGTTGCGGTCGGTGGCGTCGGCCGGGGCCGCGCCAGCGCTGCTGCGGTTGAGGTCATACGGGTACATGCCGAGCGCCTGGGTGTTGAACCAGGTGTTGGGCAGCACGCGGCTGGTGGTCAGGGCGAGCTCATCCTTCACCTCGATGCGGTCACCCTGGACGCTGGTGGTCGTCGCACCCGTCGACTTGAGCGTGTAGAGCTTGCGGTCGAGGTAGGTGGCCGTCGGCTTGATGCTCTCGAGGTAAGCCGAGAGGGAGAGCGCACCGTCCCAGAGCTGGGAAGGGGCGGTCGCAGTGGGCGTGGCCGAGTCGGGGTTGTACAGCTGGCGGAAGTAGCCGTGGCCGCGCAGCGAGTAGTCCCGCTTGTTGTCGTAGGTGCGGAACGAAGGCACCGGGTTGGCGCCGCTGGGGTCGGTGCTGTTGTTCCACTGCTGGCCCGGCGTCTCGTAGACGCCGAAGAGGCTGGCGTTGGCGATGGGAATGACCACCGAGCGGCTGTAGTCGCCAGCGCGGACGGCCTGGTAGCCGACGTCGACCTTCTCGACGACCGGGGTGCAGGTGTCACGCGGGGAGGTCATGTCGACCCGCCAGCAGAGCTGGCTGCCGACGAGGCCGAGCGAGAGGGTGTCGATGGTGATCTCGTTCTGGAGCGGGCCGAACACCACTTCGCTCCACGTCGGGGTCGCGTTGCGGGTGCAGGTCCCGCTGGCACAGATGCGGCAATCGAGGGCAAGGTAGTATCGGATGCTGGGCGACGGGGGGCCGGCGCAGGCCCCGGGGACCGACTCGGTCCACACGTTCTTCGAGACATCATCGACGCGCTTGAAGCGCACCTTGGTGATGGTCATGTCGTTCGCGTCGTCGACGGCGATGTCGGTCGAGATGGTGCCTGACCGTGCGCCGCCGCCGTTGCCCTTGTTCACCATGATGACGACGTCGTTGAAGTCGCGGTCACCGCCGCCGGTGAGGTCTTCGAAGCCGAAGATCCACCGGTAGGGGTCGGTCGACGGGGCGCCGACCATGACGTGCGGCATGATGCCCGTCGCAGGCCGGGGCACGATCGCTGCCTCTTTGGGCATGGCGAGGTTGTTGTAAGCGGCCGTGTTGAGCCGGACGAGCGTGCCCGACTCGAGCCAGCCATCCTGGGGGGTGCCGATGTACGGCGAGCCGGCAGGGCCGGTCACGTTGACCGCCGCGCCGCCATACGGACCACCGATGTTGCGCACCGCCGCAGGCGACAGGCTCTTGGGGTTCTGGTCGAGGTTGAGGCGGGTCTTGGTGAAGAACACCGCGACGGGCGAGATGAGGTGGAGGCTGCACTTGCCATCAGCCGCGTACCGCAGACAGGGGTAGACGCGGTCGGAGCCGTTGTGGTTCGGGCTGTAGGAACTCACCATGAAGAAGACCAGCTCCTTGTTGCCAGACACGACGCCCAGGTCGACGGTGCGGTCGCTGACGGTGATGCCGGGGTCGGGGTTGGTCGCGCGCAAACGGCCGGTCGCGTCGTAGGCGCTCACGTCGTAGTCAGGCACACCGTCGTTGGTGACGCTGATGTCGCCGAGTTGGTTGAAGTTGTTCCAGACGCTGTTGTCGGTGTCGTCCTCGTCTTGGACGAAGATGATGCGGCCCAGGCCCCTGTTGCCGTTCTCCACGGCGGCGGGCTCGAGAATGTTGGGGATGTTGCGGAAGAGCCCCAGGTCGGAATAGTCGCTGTTGGTCTCGTTGCCCGCGGCCGTGCCGATGGTGTCGACGTGGTAGGTGTTGCCCCCAGTGCCCCAGCCCGCGGGATTGGCAGCGTTCTGGAGGTTACGGTTCAGGAAGTCGCCATTGCAGTTATTGGGGCTGGCGAGTTCGGGCACGGTGTAGGTGAAGCCGCCACTGGTGAAGGTCTTCCCCGTGCATCGGCGATCAGACAGGCGCCCCACGTACGGGCGCGACTGGGCCCCCGCCTGAGGGGCGAGGTTGTACATGTCCTCGTGGAAGTCGGCGATGCCGTTGCCGTTGGTGTCCCGCAACGTGTCATCGGCCGAGTCGCTCGTGCCCTTGTCGTCGATGTACCCGGCCGAGATGAGGTCCTGGTAGTAGAGGTAGCCGATGCTGGACGTCGCGCCGGCGGACTCGAAGACATACGAGACCGTCAGCCGCTGATCGACGGGAAGAATGATCTTCTCCGGGTCGAAGGCGATGAGCGCGGTGTTGAGCTTGAGCTTGTTGTCGGCCGTGATGTCGATGGCCGTCCGGTCGGGCACGCTGGCCGCCGAGAAGAGAGGTTGCGCGTTGGTGGACAGCCGGTCGGTGCAGGTAGCGGTCCCGCCACCACCGCCGCTGCCGCCGCCAGTCGACGGGTCGGCAAGCGCCAGCGTCGAGAGGCAACAGATCACCAGAGTGAGGTTCTTCACGGGTGCGCTCCTTTCTTCTTCTCAGAGATGGACTTCGTTCTGGCAGCGCGGCTCAGCTCGAGTTCGGCTTGGCGGCGCTTCGCCCGCGGGACGGGGGGCACCGCCTGCGCCCGGAGATAGGCGTAGAGCGACGGGAGCTCTTCCGCGGTGAGGCCGGCGAGGTCGCAGGCCGTGTCGCGCGCCGCCCTCACCTTGGGGTTGAGGACCCACGCGTTGAGGACCTCCGGCTTCTCCTGCGCCAGCCGGGCCAGATCGGCGGGCTGCTTCCCGCTCTTCACTTTCTCGTGAGAGTCGGGGGACCGCGCCTGGTGGCAAGACGCACAGGAGTTGTTGAACAGGCTGGCCCCGGCTGCGGCGTCGGCAGCCCAGGCGGGCACAGCGGCAACGGCAAGGAGCAAGACGAGTCTGCGCATGGGGGACCTCGGTGCTGCAGGGTTCACAGGTTACGGACACCGGTAGCGGTGTCAGGAGTCTTGACGTCGAGCGCCGTCGCGCTGGTCTTGTCGGCGCAACCACCCCGCTGCCCGAGGCAGTCGACGGTGCGGGAGCCGGCCTTGAAATTCACCAGCGCCTGGGTGACGCGGCGAACGGGCTGGCCGGTACCGATGGCCACCTCACCAATCGACACCACCCAGACCTGCGCGTTGGAATCAATGAGGGGGTTGGGGACCGTCTCGTCGGCGTCATCGCGCACATAGACGTGGTACCGGACCGTCGCCGCCGTGGGATAGTCGGAGTACGGCAGCCCGGCGTTGTCCCGGACCTCGCGGTCTGCCGTGGTGACCGTGTCGTCGATGGCCGCGTTCGCCCCGCGCGTCATCCGGTAGGGAGTCAGCGGGATGAGCTCGAACCAGGTGTCTCCGGGGGCGGCCACGGCAAACGCCGGCGCCGGCAAGGCCGTCATCAGGTTCGTGTAGGTGGTGAAGTTGGGATCGGCTTCGGCCAACAGGCGAATGCGCTCACGCCCTTCAGCGAGGCCCGCCTCCGCTGCGAAGAAGGCCTCCGCCTCACGGCGGGTATTGCCCTGCAAGGCAGCTTCGCGCCCGATGTAGGTCAAGGTACCGGCAGCTGCGGCAGTGAGCACCAACAGCAGACCCATCACCACCAGGAGTGAGAAGCCGCGAGGCTGAACGGGGTTACGCATGCGAAGGACACCTCTGCAAGAACCACGTCCGCCTCGCCACGCTCGGGAGCGAGCCTGGTCCACAGGTTTGGGCAGCGATTGTGAGGACGACCTCGCAACAATTGCGAGGCCAGCTGCGCAGTTAGTTGCGATCAACTCCCCGCGTCGTCGGTGTAGGCAGGTTGGCCCGGGTAGCGCAGGCCCAGCTCCGGCGGAGGAGGGGGCGGCGGCGGTGGTGGGCCAGCGTCGATGACGGTGATGGTGGTGGTGCTCTTCGAGGTGCGGGTGCCGGCGAACTTTCCGTCCGCGAAGACGTAGGAGGTGTCGCCCTCGCGGGTGCCGAAGCGCTTGCGGCACGGCGGGGTATCGAGGACGAGCTGGCTGCTCGCTTTCTGCGCGCCGGGGATCTCGAGGGGGGGGCCGGCCTTGAAGCAGGCCCCGAACAGCTTGCTGAACTCCGCCAGCGGCATTCCCGCGGTCGGCTTCGGCTCCGGAGGGGGCCCTGCATCGACGGGCTCAGCGACCTCAACGGGCGCCGGCCGCGCGTCGAATACGGCCAGCGACGGGGGTGGGCGGGAAGCTCGTTCTTTCTGGAGCCGGTCGCGCTCCGAGGTCTCGACGGCGAGCCGGGCGCGCTCGGCGTTGATCTTCGCCAGCAGCTCGGCGGCGCGGGGCGCTTCGAGCGACCCGGAGGGAATGGCCTGCAGGCCGGTCACCACCGCGTCCATCTCGGGCGAGGTCCAGGCGTCGTCACCGCCGCGGTTCACGAGGAGGCCGGCGCTGCTCTCGAGGGCGTAGAACTCGGGCACCGACTTCTTTCGGCACCCGGTGACAAACAGCAGGGCGACGCACAGTACGAGGACCTTGCGCATGGAGCCGTACTGTCCGCGTTGCCACCACGCAGAGCAACATTTCAGACGTTGATCAGGCCGGCGCGAGCAGCCGCCGCTTCTCGACGGCCTGACCCATGCGCCGGGGCTCCATCACGCGGCGCGCGCGGAACAGGAGGTTGTGGGGCGTCACCGTGGGAGCGACGAAGGGCACCACCGTGGTCTCCCAGCCCGCCGCCTCGAGCCGCAAGGTGCGCTCGGCGTCAATGAGCGCGTGCACGAAGCGCGTCTGCACCTCGGCCTGGCGGGGCACCCCCAACCGCTCGGCGTGCGCCTGGGCGACGGACCAGAAGGGGATCGCCGCCGAGTAGCAGCACGGCACCAGCAGCAGCCACTTCGCGTCGCGCGCGATGGCCGCGTCGATGATCGCGTCGGACGCCGGCCCACAGGCATGCAGCGCCGTCACCACGCCCGGGCTGGCCGGCCACAGCGCCGGGTCGGCGACGTCTCCGTGCCCCAGCTCGATCCGCGCGGCCCGCGTCAGCTTCGTCATCGCGTGGCGGCAGTCCTCGAGGCGCTTGCCCTCGCGCTCGATGACCACGAGGTGTTCGAAGCCCAGCAGCTCGACGGCCAGCAGCCCGAGGTACGCCTTGCCCGCGGCGACGTCGACCAGGGGCCCCGCGCGGTTGAGGCGCGCGAGCTCGTTGAGGAAGGCCGCGACCTCCACGGCCTTCTTCAGGTCTTCCTTGCGCAAGGAGGTGCCCGCCGCGTCGATGAACATCGACTGGAGGAGCGGCTCGATGTCAGCGGCGCAGACCGTCAGAAGAGGAACTCGCCGCCTTGCGCGCGCACCGCGGTGACCGCCGCGAGGTTGACGATGTCCTGCACCGAGGCGTTGCGCTGCAGCACGTTGACCGCCTGGTTCATGCCCAGCAGCAGCGGCCCGATGACCTCCGCGCCGCCGAAGCGCCACAACACCTTGTAGGCGGTGTTCGCCGCGTCGAGCGACGGGAAGATGAGCACGTTGGCGTCGGCGGTGAGGCGGCAGAACGGGGCACGGGAGGCGCGCTCTTCCGCGACGAGGGCCGTATCGACCTGCATCTCGCCGTCCATCTCCAGCTCGGGGCGGCGGGCGTGGGCCAGCTCCATCGCCTCGCGCATGCGGGCGGGCGACGGGCCTCCCTCGGCCGAGCCGAAGTCGGAGTACGAGAGGAACGCGATGCGCGGCACCACGTCGAAGCTGCGCGCGAGGTCAGCGGTGGCGATGGCGATGTCGGCCAGGTATTCGGGCGACGGCACGGGGTTCATCGTGCAGTCGGCGAAGAACTTGAACTCGTTGCGCTGGACCACGATGTACACGCCGCCGGCGCGACGGCCCTCGCGCGTGCCGATGACGTCGAGCAGCGGGCGCACGGCCTCGGGGTAGCTCTGGGTGAGCCCGGTGACGAAGCCGTCGGCGGCCCCGTGCTTCACCAACATCGAGCCGAAGTAGTTGCGGCGGCGCATGCTCGCCTGGGCGTGCTCGTGTGAGACACCGCGGCGCTGCTTCATGGCGAAGAAGTCGGCGGTGTAGCGCTCGAGGTCCGGGTGGAACTGCGGGTCGATGATGATGACGTCCTTGAGCTCGTCTTCCAGGCGCGTGTCGACGATGCCCTTCTTGATGGCCTCGACGTTGCCCAGCAGCACCGGCTCACACACGCCGTCCTCGCGGAGGATGCGGGCGGCCTGCAGCACGCGCGGGTGCTCGCCGTCGTTGAACGCGATGCGGCGCGGCTTGGCCTTCGCCCGCGCGAAGATCGACGACATCACCTGGTAGCTGCGCGACTGCATGCGGTGGAGCCGCTCGCGGTACTCCACGAGGTCCACCGGCACGCGCGCCACCCCGGTGTCCATCGCGGCCTTGGCCACGGCCGGCGCGACCCACAGCAGCACGCGGGGGTCGAACGGCTTGGGGATGATGTAGTCGGGGCCGAAGTGGAAGCGCTCGCCGCCATAGGCGTGGCTGACCGCGTCGGGCACGTCTTCCCGGGCCAGCGCCGCCAGGGCGTGGGCCGCGGCGAGCTTCATGTCTTCGTTGATCCGACGGGCGCGCACGTCGAGGGCGCCGCGGAAGATGAAGGGGAAGCCGAGGACGTTGTTGACCTGGTTGGGGAAGTCGCTGCGGCCGGTGGCCACGATGGCGTCGGGGCGGGCGGCCTTCGCGTCCTGGTAGTCGATCTCCGGGTCGGGGTTGGCGAGCGCGAAGATGATGGGCTTCTTCGCCATGGCCTGGAGCATCTCGCCCGTCACGACGCCTTTGACCGAGCCACCCAAGAAGACGTCGGCGCCGACCAGGGCCTCGGCCAGGGTACGCGCCTTGGTCTCTTGCACGTAGGGCCGCTTCCACTGGTTGAGGCCGTCGGTGCGACCTGTGTGCAACACGCCTTTGGTGTCGACCATCAAGACATGCTCGCGCTTCACGCCGAGCGTGACCCAGAAGTTGGTGCACGCGATGGCCGAGGCTCCAGCGCCCGAGACGACCACCCGCACCTGGTCGATCTTCTTGCCCTGCAGCTCGAGG
>JBBRUE010000232.1:0-8820 GCA_038248085.1 Myxococcales bacterium
CACCAACCTGTGCCCCGGTCAGCCGGCCTTCGGGGTGGCGAACATCACGCAGAGCGGCGGCATCAACACCCTGGTGCTGGCCTTCGACGATCTCGAGATCACCGGGGGCAACACGCTCTCGCTGACGGGCACGCGGCCGGTGATCATCGTCTCGATGAAGAACATCGTCGTGCTGGGCGCGATCCGGGTGGCGGCGGGCGCCCAGGCCTGCGCGACTGGCGGTGCAGGCGGCGCGGGTTCAGGAGGCCTCTACAAGTCAGGCGGCGGCGGCGGCGGCTTCGCCACGGCGGGCGGCGCAGGAGGGTCGGTCTCGTCCGGAGCGGCCGGTGGCACGGGTGGCGCGCTGAACCTCGGCAGCCAGCTGCGCGGCGGGTGCCCCGGTGGGGTGGGCGGCGGCAGCCCCGAGCGCGCCTCGTCGGGCGGCGGGGCGCTTCAGCTCGTCGCGCTGCAGACGATCACCCTCGCGGGGGTCATCACCGCGCCGGGTCTGGGAGGCAACGGCGGCGGCTTCGCCAACGGAGGGAACGGCGGAGGCAGCGGGGGCGACCTGCTCCTCGAGGCGCAGCAGGTCGTCGCCTCGGGAGGCGGGCTGACCTGCAACGGCGGTGGCGGTGGCGAGTCGAGTTCGGCCAACGACGGACAGTCGGGGCAGCTCACCCTCGTGCCGGCGCGCGGAGGAACCGACGGCATCACCGGGGGCTCTGGCGGTGAGGGCGCGGCAGGGGCGGTCGCGGCCACGGCCGGCGAAGGATCGAGTCTCGTGTCGGGCGGAGGGGGCGGCGGCGGCGGCGTGGGGCGCATCCGCATCAACGTCACCAACTCGTGCAACATCGGGCCGCAGGTGGTGCTCAGCCCGGCCCCGTCGAGCAACCGTCCCGATGCCGGGTGTCCCTGAGACGCCAGCTCACCTTCCCAGGGTGAAGCGCAGCGCGTCCTCGAGCATCGGGTGCACGAAGCGGAACCCCGCCTCATGCAGCCGCTTCGGCTCGACGCGCTGACTGGCGAGCAGCGCCCCTTCGGCGAGCTCACCGAACATCGCCCGCAGCGCGAAGGCCGGCAGCGGCGCGATCGACGGTCGACGCAGCACCCGCCCGAGGACCTTCGCGTACTCCGCGCTGGTGACCGCGTGCGGTGCCACGGCGTTCACCGGGCCCGCGAGTGACTCGGTGTAGGCCACGAAGAGGATGCTGCCGATCAGATCCTCGTTCGAGATCCAGCTCTGCCACGCCTTGCCCCCGGCGATGGGCCCACCGGCGCCGAGCTTGAACGCGGGCATCAACTTCGAGAGCGCGCCGCCCAGCGCCGACTGCACGATACCGGTGCGCAGCAGCACGACCCGCGCGCCCAGCGTCCCCGCCTCGAGGCCCGCGGTCTCCCAGTCGAGGCACAGCTTCGCGAGAAACCGCGAGGCGCGATCGCCGGGTTCCCCGGGCTTCGAGTCTTCGGTGAGCACCTCGTCGCCGCGGTCCCCATAGACGCCGATCGCCGAGCCCTGGATCCACACCCGCGGCTTCGAGCCGCTCTTGCGGAGCGCCGCGATCAACCGCCGCGTGTAGTCGATGCGGCTGTCGGCGAGCAGGCGCTTGCGCTCCGGGCTCCACCGCTCGTCGGCGATGCCCGCGCCCGCGAGGTTGACCACCACGTCGGCGCCCTCGAGCGCGCTGGCGTCGAACTCGGTCCCCTGCCGCTTCACCGCGCGCACGGTGTGCCCGCCGGTGGTGAGGAAGGGGATCAACGCCGAGCCGACGAGCCCGCTGGCGCCGGTGACGGCCACGGTCAGCCGAGGCTTCGAGGCAAACGCTGCGTGGCGCACGAGATCGTTCCGCGTCAGCGCGTGGCGGAAGGCGAACATCCGCTCGAGGGTGTCGGAGGTGAAGCCGCCCCCGAAGAGCGAGCCCACCGGGCCCATGGGGAGCGCGTAGTCGATCTGATCGACCAGCTCGCTGGTGCCGTCGTCCTTCGGCTCGAAGCGGTGGGTGTGCACCCACTTCGCGAAGGGGCCGCTGGTCTGCTCGTCGCGGAACATGCGGCCGGGCTCGTAGGCGGTGTGTTCGGCCACCCAGCGCTGCTTCACCGGGCCCATCGGCATGCGGATGACGGTGCGCGAACCGACCTCGAGGCCGCCGGTACGCTCTTCCACTTCCACCGGTGCGAAGGGCGGGTTCAGGCGCTCGAAGGCGCCGGCCCGGCCGTGCCAGGCCGCCAGCTCGTCGGCGGACACCGGCATCATCGTGCGCCGCTCGAAGGTCGTGGTCTTCATACCCGCCTCACTAACCGAGGCGGGCAGGTGAAGCTCAGGTCTTCGCGGGGGGCGTCGACTTCACGTACAGATCGCTGAGCTGCTTCGCGTCGACGTCGCCGGGCGCCTGGGTCATCAGGTCGGTGCCCTTCTGCGTCTTGGGGAAGGGGATGACGTCGCGCAGCGACTCGGTCTCGGTGATCAGGAACGCGAGGCGGTCCATGCCGAGGGCGAGGCCGCCGTGCGGGGGCGCGCCGAACTTGAGCGCGTCGAGCAGGAAGCCGAACTTGCTGCGCGCGTCTTCGTCGCTGATGCCCATGGCCTTGAAGACCTTGGCCTGCACCAGGGGATCGTGGAGGCGGATCGAACCGCCGCCGATCTCGAAGCCGTTGAGCACCACGTCGTAGCGGTAGCAGTAGACCTTCGCGGGGTCGAAGGTGGCCTCTTCGAGGTACGGGAGGCACTCGTCCATCGGGCGCGTGAAGGCGTGGTGCGCCGCGTGCCAGATGCCGGTCTCCTCGTCGTGCTCGAACAGCGGCGGGTTGACCACCCACAGGAAGTTCCACTGCCCACCGGCGCCGAACTCGGGAATGAGCTTGAGCTTCTTGGCGATGTGCACCCGGAGGTTGGCCATGATCGTGTTGACCGCGCCCTCCTTGCCGAACTGGAAGAGCAGCAGGTCGCCCGGCTTCGCGCCCGTCGCGTCGAGGATCGCCTGCTTGAGCGCGGGGCTCGCGGTCTTGAAGAGCGGGGCCTGGGTCCAGTCACCGTTCTCGGCGATCTTCGCGCGGGCCAGGCCCTTGGCGCCCATGCCGCCGACGTAGGCCTCGAGCTCGTCGACGTCCTTGCGGGACATCGCGTGGGCCGCGGGGATGACCATCGCCTTGACCAGGCCGCCCTTGAGCTGGGCCGCCTCGAGCATGCGCGCGTCGACGCCGCCCTCGGCTCCGAACTTCTTCACCACGTCGGTCAGGACCGTGTGGTGGAGGTCGAAGCGGAGGTCGGGCTTGTCGTTGCCGTACTTCTGCATCGACTCGTCGAAGTCCATGCGGCGGAACGGCGTGGGGAGGTCGAGGTTGTGGACCTCCTTCCACAGGCGCTTGAGCAGGCCCTCGATGATGGTGAAGATGTCCTCCTGCACCACGAAGGACATCTCGATGTCGATCTGGGTGAACTCCGGCTGGCGATCGAGGCGGAGGTCTTCGTCGCGGAAGCACTTGACGATCTGGAAGTAGCGCTCGAAGCCCGCCACCATGAAGAGCTGCTTGTAGAGCTGGGGCGACTCGGCGAGCGCGTAGAACTTCCCGGGGTTGAGGCGCGAGGGCACGAGGAAGTTGCGCGCGCCGCCCGGGGTGTAGCGGCCCATGAAGGGCGTCTCGAGCTCGAGGAACCCGTTCTCGTGGAAGTACCCGCGGGTGGCGGCGTTCATCTTCGAGCGGGTGATGAGGTTCTTCTGGAGGTGCGGCCGGCGCAGGTCGAGGTAGCGGTACTCGAGGCGCTTCTCTTCGCTGGTGGTGGTGAGGCGGTCGCTGATCTCGAAGGGCGGCGTCTCGGCCTTGTTGAAGATCTCCGCGTACGTCACGTAGACCTCAACCTCGCCGGTCGCGAGCTCGGGGTTGGTGGCGGGGACTTCCTTGTTCTCCTTCTTCGACCACTGCATCCCGCGCGAGCGCACCTCGCCCCGAATGCCGACCACCCACTCGGTGCGGAACGACTCGGCGAGCGCGTGGGCTTCCTTCGAGATGCCCGGATCGAACACCACCTGGGTCAACCCCTCGCGGTCGCGGAGGTCGATGAAGATGAGCCCACCGTGATCGCGGCGGTTCTGCACCCACCCGAAGAGGACGACCTCAGACTTGATGTCCTTGGCCCGGACGGCACCGCAGCTGTGGGTGCGCTTCACCTTGCTGATGAATTCGCTCATGGTTGCGGCTCGTTAGCAGAAAATTCCGTAGTAGAACGCTCTTCATGTCCCGACTGACTTCCCTCGGATCGCTGCTGCTGATGGCGGCGTGCGGCCCGAACCCGCCGGCTCCCGTGAAGGTGATGGCGTTGCTCCCCGACGAAACAGGGGCCTTCACCACCGGCCAGGTCGAGCTGACCACGGTGGCCAACGTCACGACGCTCAAGGGCGACGTGGTGGAACTCGTCGGCGGCACGCGGGTGGTGGTCGACCCGAACGACGCGACCCAGCAGGCCAACGGCGGCATCCAGTTCATGACCGACGCGCAACGCTACGAGGTCATCGTGAAGGACAAGGGCGGCGACGTGCGCGCCCACTACGTGGATCGCTCGGGCGTGCTGTGGCCCGCCGACTTCCACACGTGGAACATGGTCTCGACCTATTACAACTTCGAGCGCGCCTACTCGTACTTCAACTTCATCTACGACGGCGTCGACCCCAAAGAGCTGCGCCCGCTGCGCGTGCACTACTGGAGCGACGTGCAGCTCAACTCGGCGACCTCCCTGACCGACAACACGCTCTACCTCTCGTTCATCAAGAGCTTCGTGGTGACGCCGTTCCAGACCCAGCAGCTCATTCCCCTCTCGATGAACATCGGGGTGGTGGCGCACGAGGTCGCGCACCGGTCGTTCAACTTCAAGGCGCTCTCGGACCAGGGCGTTCACCCCGCGCTGGGCACCTGGAGCCTCGAGGCCTTCAACTGGCTCAAGTCGCTCGACGAGGGGCTGGCCGACTTCCACGGCTTCTCGGCGACGTGCAAGGAGGTCGCGGGGTGCCGGCCGAACTTCCTGGCGATCTCCATCTCCGACTCGCGCACGGTGGGCTTCCGCAACGTGGCCCGCACCGACGCCTGCATGGACGCCGCGCTGCTGACCTCGTTCAAGAACTCGACCCAGCAGGACTGGATCAGCAACCCCAACATGTACAAGGTGGGAAACCTCGTGGCCGCGTCGCTGTACCAGGCGGGCAACCGGACGGGGAAGCTGGAGATCCTCCAGAAGGCGTTGATCCTCGCGTACGACGACGAGTCGCCGGCGACGCCGGGCCTCCGCCAGCTGATCAACGCCAACCAGAACGACGCCTCGCTGGCCCAGCGCAACTTCACTCCGGAGGCAGTGGTGGACATCATCGCCTCGCACATCACCGACCTCGAGTTGAAGAAGATGGTGTGCACCGAGTTCTCGACGCGCTTGCAGCTCCGCTGTGGCGCCTGGCCGTGTGAAGTCGACGGCATGCCCGCGATGACTCACTGCCCTGGAACGGCGCGCCGCGAGAACACCTGCCCCCTGATCTCCAACCCATGATCCGCACCCTGACTGCCGTGTTCCTGCTCGTGTCGATGACGAGCTTCGCGCAGAGCGACGACGACGCCCCGATTCCCTACGACGACGCCAGCGGCAGCGACGACGCGGCCAAGGTGAGGCCGCGCAAGGGCAAGAAGCGCCACGTGGAAGAGGTGCGCGAAGAGGACGAAGAACAGAAGGCCGGCGAAGAGACGATGGCCGCGGTCGACGACCCGAACGTGGGCGTGGGCTTCGACCTGATGTCCGGGGTGGCGCTGCTCGACAGCTCGAAGTTCGGCGTCGACCCGCGGTACTACTTCGGCGCGCGCTTCACCTGGGAGTTCGGCCGGCTCATCCCCGACGAGTACCTGCGCGAGATGTTCTTCATGGACGTCACGTGGACCTACGCCGCCAGCAAGGAAGGCACGACGCAGGTGAACGTCGACACGCACCTCCACAACTTCTCGGTGGCCCCGGCCTTCGCGCTGCCGTTCGGCAAGTCGTTCATGGCGTTCTACGCGCAGCTCGGGCTGGGCTTCGACTACTCGTACAGCGTGACGAAGATCGACGCGAACACCATCACGCTGGGCGGCACCAAGTTCCTCTTCCAGTACGGCATCGGGTTGCGCGGCCGGCCGGCGGTGGTGGGCGACGGCTCGGTGCGCATTCAGTTCCGCATCGAGGTGATGCGCTTCATCCGCGGGTACATGCACGACATGTACATCGGCGGTGGGCTGGGGATGATCTTCTGACCCGCGGCCTCACGCAGGGCTGGCGCGCAGCGAGGTGAGCTTGAGCGACAGGCGCTTGACCCCGCGGTACTCGTCCATCGAGACCTTGAACGCGAGGTCGACCGGCCCCTCGGTCAGCCCCACCTTGTCGGCCTGACCGAAGCCGATCACGTCGAACGACGGGGCCGACTCGAGGGTGAGCTTGAGGTGCCCCACTTCGCCCGGCTTCTTGTTCTGCAGCACGCGGGGCGAGGTGGCCTGCCGCCACAGCGACAGCACGGGCTCAGGGTTGCCCATGCCGAACGGCGCGAGCCGCTGGAGCGCCAGCACCGCCTTCTCGTCGAGGTCACGGGGTTGCACCACCGCGTCGATGCGGCACCGCGGCACCAGCGCGGCTTCGTCGAGCTTCCCGAAGGCGAACTGCTCGAACGCGAGGGTGAACTCGGCCAACCGTGACGGATCGATGGTGAGCCCCGCCGCGGCTCGGTGCCCCCCGAAGCGGGTGAGCGAGCCGGAGCAGGCCTTGATCGCGTCGAGGAGGTGAAAGCCCTCGATGCTGCGGGCGGAGCCCTTGCCCATGCCCTCGTGCACGCCGATCAGCACCGTGGGCCGGTGAAACCGCTCGACGATGCGGGAGGCGACGATGCCCACCACGCCGGGGTGCCAGTCGGGCGACGACAGCACCAGCCCGCGCACGCCCCGGGCGACCGCGGCCTCCGCCTGCTCGATGGCGCCCTTGAGCATCGCGCGCTCGATCCCCTGCCGCTCCTCGTTGGCGGAGTTGAGGGCCCGGGCCAGCGGCAGAGCGGTCTCGTAGTCGGGGGCGAGCAGGCACTGGAGCCCCACCGACGCGTCATCGAGCCGGCCCGCGGCGTTGATGCGGGGCCCGAGCCGGAAGCCCACGGTGCCCGCGGTGACCTCCTCGGGGCCCACCTCGGCGACGTCCTTGAGCGCGCGCACGCCGGGGCGACGGCCGGCGGTCAGCTCCTTGAGGCCGTGCGTCACCAGCACGCGGTTGGCCCCCGTCAGGGGCACCACGTCGGCCACCGTCGCCAGCGCGACGAGGTCGAGGAGCTGCTTGAGGTTCGGTTCCTGCTTCCCCGCGAAGAAGCCCTTCTCGCGCAGCACCTTGCGCAGGCCCATGCAGAGGTTGAACGTCACCCCCCCCGCGCACAGCCACTTGGTCGGGTACCCGCAACCGGGCTGGAGCGGGTTGAGCACCGCCACCGCCGGCGGCATGGTGTCGGGCACCGCGTGGTGATCGACCACCACCACGTTGACGCCCAGCTCGTTGGCCCGGGCAATCTCGGCGTGCGAGGTGATGCCGCAGTCGAGGGTGATGAGGAGCTTCGTGCCCTCCGCCGCCAGCCGCTCGATGGCCGCGCGGTTGAGGCCGTAGCCCTCGCCCAGGCGGTGGGGAATGTACGTGCGCACTTCGAGCCCGACCTGGCGCAGGAAGGTGGTGAGCAGCGCAGTCGAGGACACCCCGTCGACGTCGTAGTCGCCGTACAAGGTGACCGATTCTTTCGTCTCGATGGCCCGGATGATGCGGTCGACGGCCTCGGGGAGGCCCTTCATGGTGAAGGGGTCGGGCAGCTCGGTCAGCGCGTCACCGAGGAACTTCGTCGCCTCGTCGGGGGTGCGGTAGCCGCGGCCGACGAGCACCTTCGCCACCACCGGGTGCAACGAGAGCGCGGCGCCCACGACCCGGGCGGCTTCGTCGAGGTCGGTCTGCGCGAGCTCCGCGCGTTCAGCAGGCAGTACCCAGCGTGGTTCCATCGCCGGCAGGTCTACCACGCAGGGTGGACATGTTCGTTTCGCGAGCAAACCTCGGGAAACCTCGGGACAAATGTCGGTCACCCGAGGCGATCAATCGCCGTCAGCGCTCGTCCTCGAGGCTTCTTCGTCCGCTCGATTCGCGGGTCCATCAGCGCCGAGGTCGATGGGGCGCCCTGCGTTTTGCCAAGGGCGCCAGATCGTCACCTGATCAGGTTGATGGCTGTGGTACCCCATGGGGGCTCCCTCACCACGAACCGAGGCACACCATGGCTGGACCTATCGCGCTGACCGAACTCAACATCGACGACGTCCTCGAGGGCGACGGGATCATCTTCATCGACTTCTGGGCCCGGACCTACGAGCCGTCGATGGCCTTCGCGCCGATCTACGAGGCCGAAGCGAAGAAGCACTCCGACATCGTGTTCGGGAAGCTGGACGTCGAGGCCGAGGAGCAGCTCGCCGACGAGTTCGGCATCGACTTCGTGCCCACGATGGTCGTGGTGCGTGACGGCGTGATGGTCGTGCGCGACGAAGAGCCGCTCGACGCCGCGGAGCTCGCGGAGATGGTCGTCGGCGTGCGTGACCTCGACATGGACGCCGTGCGCGCGGACATCGCCGCCTCGGAGAAGAAGGCCGCCTCGAAGTCGAAGAAGGCGCCGGCCGCGAAGGCCAAGGCGAAGAAGCCCGCGGCGAAGGCGACGAAGCCGACGGTCGAGGCCAAGGAGCCGGCCGTGAAGGCGAAGAAGGTCTTCGTGAAGGCGAAGAAGGTCTTCGTGAAGGCGAAGAAGGTCTTCGCGAAGGCGAAGGAGGTCGTCGCGAAGGCGA
>JBBRUE010000233.1:0-8818 GCA_038248085.1 Myxococcales bacterium
AGCATCTCGCCGGCGACCGTGACCGCCAGTCCGTCGGCGCTGATGTGGAAGGGACCGGCGGAAGGCTCCTGCACCCACGAACCAGAGGCGCCGAGATCGACCAGCCGCTGGGGGCTCATCGGGGCATAGCCGGCGGGCGGGACGATCACCCGGGGGGCCTCGGCGGGCTCTTCGACAGTGATGTTGAGCGGCGCCGACGGCTCGGGAGGCGGAACCTCGTCCCCGGCGGCGGCGATCGGCGCGGGCGCCGGGACCGGCGAAGGCATCGAGACCCCTGCCACCTGCTCCGTGGCCCACTGCTGCTGCTGCTCACCCGGGCCCGTCGCCCACGAAGCGTCGTCCGGGGTCGCCTGGGCGGTCGCGCCCGTCGCCCACGAAGCATCATCGGGAGCCGTCGGGAGCTCCGCCGGTGCGGGTGCTTCCGTCGTGCCCGTGGCCCACGACGCATCGTCGGACGTCGTCGGGAGCTCCGCCGGTTCCGTCGCTTCGGCGGTGTCGGTTGTCCACGTCTCCTCCGTGGCCGGCGGGGGGACGGCCGCCTCAGCACCCGTCGCCCAGCTCTCTTCCGCCGCAGGCTGCGGTGTGGTCGCCTCAGCACCCGTCGCCCAGCTCGCGTCTTCTGCCGCCGGCTGCGCTGCAGTCGCTTCAGCACCCGTCGTCCAGCTGGCGTCTTCTGCCGCCGGCTGCGCTGCGGTCGCCTCGGCACCTGTCGCCCAGCTCGCGTCTTCCGCCGCCGGCGCCACGTCGACGCTCGCCTGCGCCCACGCCTCCTCGACGGCCGTCGCCGGTGACTGCGTGGCGTCTTCGGCGCCCGTTCCCCAGCTCGCGTCGTTCGCGGGTGCTGCCGCGTCCGGCGCAACCGTCGCCCAGGACTCGTCGGCGGCAGCGCTCGGCTCGGTGGCCAACGCCTCGACCGGCACGGTCGCCCCGGCCCAGGTCCCGTCTTCGGCGTGGGGCGCCGACGTCTCGCCCCAGCGCGCATCCTCCGCGCCCAGGCCCGCCTCGGGATGCAGCGGCACGTCGGCGACCGTCTCGGTCACCCACGCCGTCTGCGACGAGGTCTCGACGCGCGCGGCCTCGGCCGCCTCCATCGTCAGCCACGCCGGGGTCGCCACAGGGGACTGGGCCTCGGTCTCCGCCGGCATCACCTCGACCACCCCGTCGAGCACCGGCAGCTCCTCCAACGGCTCGGCAGGCAACACCTCGGCCGGTCCCTCGTCGTCCGCGAAGCGCAGGTCTTCGCCCATCGGGGCCTTCGGTGCCGGCGGCTTGAGCTGCGCGCCCCAGTCGGACTCGAGGCCGGGCGCCGAGGGCGGGGGCGCGGCGATGGGCGCCTCCGCGACCTCGACCTCTTCGGGGACCACGTACACGTCCGAGGGCATCTCCTCGTCGCTCATCACCTCGATCGTCTCTTCTTCGACGCGCGTCGGCGCGGCCGGGAGCGGCGGCGGCTTCGCCGGCGGCTCCGCGTCGGAGTCACCGATCACCACGGTCTGCGGCACCTGTCGCGGGACCGCGCTGCGCATGCCCGACGGGGTGGCCTGGGCCGCGATCGCGCGCCCCATCTTGTCGGCCATCTGGTCGGACCCGGCGAGCTCGAAGTGCTCCTTCGCCTTCACGTACGTGCCCTGCTGCGCCAGCGCGAGGCCGAGGTAGTTGTGGGCCTTCTTGTGCGTGGGCTCGAGATCGGTGGCCGTCTCGAACTCCTTGATGCAGCGATCGAGGTTGTTCGTCTTCAGGTAGACGAGCCCGAGGTTGACCCGCAGCGTGGCGTCGGTCGGGTTCTCGTTGACCAGCCCCTCGTAGACCTCGGAGGCGCGATCGAAGAGGCCGAGCTTGAAGTAGGTCAGGCCGAGCAGGTTCTGCGCCTTCTCGTTCTTCGGCTCGAGCCCGTGCGCCTTCTCCAGGTGCTCGCGCGCCTCGACGATCTTCCCCGACGCGAGAAGTTCACCGCCCTTGTAGAGCGCGCCCAGGAATTCTTCTTCGACGGCTGGATCTCGTCCCCGCGTACTGGTGGGCATCGGCGTCCGGTTCGGTAGGGCTAGCGTGCGTCGCCAGAGGCGACCTGCGCCTGCGCTTTGTACTGAAAGTAGAGCGAGATCACCTTGCGCACGTACGCCTGGGTCTCGGGGTAGGGGGGCACCTGGCCACCGTACTTCTTCACGGCGTCGGGGCCCGCGTTGTACGCAGCCACCATCTTCACCATGTCGCCGTCGAACTCGTTGGCCAGCACGCGCAGGTACCGCACGCCGCCCTCGATGTTCTCCTTCGGATCGAAGATGTCCTTCACGTACATCTCGCGCGCCGTGCCGGGCATCAGCTGCATCAACCCCGACGCGCCGACCTGCGAGAGCGCAGTGGGGTCGAAGGCCGACTCGGTGTGCATCACGGCGCGCACCAGCGCCGGGGGCATCTTGTAGCGAATCGCCGCCTCGTCGATGTACGCGTCGTAGTCGGTCATCGACCGCTTCGTGGAGCTGGTGATGCGCGAGGGCTGATCGATCGACGGCGCCGGCCGGAACTCCCCTTCCACCTTGCGCGCCTGCGCGCCCTTCGGGGGCACGTTCGTGTAGACGATCGTGCCGTCCGCCTCGACGTACTTGTAGATGCCTCCGGCGAACGCCGGGACGGACAAGGCAAGCGCGAGGAATATGGCGGGCTTGAAGCGCATTCTTCGGGGGAGACACTACCGCTGATCAGAGGGGCCCCGCAAAGAACTGACGGGCAGGGTCCAGCCTTCCACTTCTTTTCGACCCGCGCCGGGGCCGGTGGTTAAACACGCGGCATGGTTCGCGAATTCGACTTCCTGGTGCTGGGCGGTGGCGTCGCCGGTCTGACCTTCGCGCTGGAGGCCTCGAAGACCGGCCGGGTCGCGGTGCTCACCAAGCGCGGTCGCTCCGAGGGGAACACCGTCTACGCCCAGGGCGGCATCGCCGCGGTGCTCTCGCCCGATGACAGCTTCGAGAAGCACGTCGAAGACACGATGATCGCCGGCGCTGGCCTCAACAACCGCGAGATCGTCGAGATCACCGTGCGCGAGGGCCCCGATCGGCTCAAGGCCCTGGTGGCCTTCGGGGCCGACTTCAACCGCGCCGAGAACGGCGAGTTCGATCTCACCCGCGAGGGCGGGCACAGCAAGCGCCGCATCGTGCACGCCGGTGACATCACCGGCCGCGAGGTGCAGCGCGCGCTGCTCGCCGCGTGCGACGAGACGGGGAAGATCGAGTTCTTCCAGGAATCGACCGCCATCGACCTCATCCTCGACCCGGCGGCGGCGCGTGGACATGGGCGTTGCCTCGGCGTCTACGTGTTGCGGGACGACGGCACCATCGACACCTTCCTGGGCAAGGTGACGGTGCTCGCGACGGGCGGCGCAGGGAAGGTCTACCTCTACACCTCGAACCCCGACGTCGCGACGGGTGACGGGGTGGCGATGGCGTACCGGGCCGGCGCGAAGATCGCGAACATGGAGTTCTACCAGTTTCACCCCACGTGCCTCTTCCACCCCGAGGCCAAGAGCTTCTTGATCAGCGAGGCGCTGCGCGGGGAGGGCGGGCGGCTGCGGGTCAAGTCGACCGGCGAGCGCTTCATGAAGCGCTACGACGAGCGGCAGGAGCTGGCGCCCCGCGACATCGTGGCCCGCGCCATCGACGCGGAGATCAAGCGCACCGGCGACGACTGCGTGCACCTCGACATGACGCACCTCGGGAAGTCGTACCTCGTGGAGCGTTTCCCCAACATCTACGCCACCTGCCGCGAGTTCGGCATCGACATGGCGGTGCAGCCCATTCCCGTGGTGCCGGCGGCCCACTTCATGTGCGGCGGCGTGGTGACCGACGCGCACGGGCGCACCTCGGTGCCGGGCCTGTTCGCCATCGGCGAGGTCAGCTGCACCGGGCTCCACGGCGCCAACCGGCTCGCGTCGAACTCGCTGCTCGAGGGCCTGGTGTTCGGCTATCGCGCGGTGGCGGTCTGCTCCGAAGAGGTGAAGGCCCAGGGCCCCGCCCCCCGGGCCTCGGTGCGCGAGTGGGATCCCGGGCACGCGGTGACCTCCGACGAGCGCGTGGTGGTCAGCCAGAACTGGGACGAGATCCGCCGGCTGATGTGGAACTTCGTCGGCATCGTGCGCACCGGGAAGCGCCTGGCCCGCGCGCGCCGCCGCCTCGACCTGCTCCGCGAGGAGATCCGCCAGTACTACTGGGACTACCAGGTGACGCGCGACGTGGTGGAGCTGCGCAACATCGCCGACGTGGCGCACGTGATCGTCGAGTGCGCCACCCGCCGCAAGGAGAGCCGCGGCCTCCACTACACCCTCGACTACCTCGCGACCGACGACCACAACTGGCTCATCGACACCGTCGTGCAGCGGGAGCAGTGAGCGGTGATCGAGCGCGTCTGCGTCTTCTGCGGCTCGAAGAGCGGTGACTCCCCGGTCTTCCTCGAAGCGGCCACTACCTTCGGGCGCGCGCTGGCGGCCAACGGGCTCGACCTCGTCTACGGCGGCGCGCACCACGGCCTGATGGGCGCCGTCGCCGATGGCGTGCTGGCCGGCGGGCGGAAGATCGTCGGCGTCGTGCCCCGCGGCCTCGCGCGCCAGGAGTTCGCCCACCCCGAGCTCACCGAGCACCACGTCGTCGACACGATGTACGAGCGCAAGGCCCTGATGGCCCAGCGCGCCGACGCCTTCGTCGCCCTGCCCGGTGGCTTCGGTACCCTGGACGAGCTCTTCGACATGCTCAGCGGCGCGCAGCTGGGCCTGCACCACAAGCCCATCGGGCTCCTCGACGTCGAGGGCTACTACGCCCCCCTGCTCGAGTGGATCAGCCAGGGCCTGCGTCGCGGCTTCATTCCCGCTGGGTTGAAGGACGTGTTGCTGGTCAGCGCAGACCCCGCGGCGCTGGTCACCGCGCTGCTGACGCACCGGCCGCCGCCGCCGTCCGTGCAGTGGATCTCGCGCTGACTTTCGGTGTTCCGATCAGCGCGCCGTCGATTGCGCAGCGATTCCGATCGCTTGCGCGCGGGCCCTGATCTGAACCCGGCAGCACCCCTGTCGTGAAACCAGTCGGCTGATCGATCTGCCTGTCCGGCCTTCGGACGGTGCGTCGTGACCCGCTCGGGAACAGGACGCGATCGTGATCAAAATGTCACGATCGCCGTTGACACTTCCTTTCAGTAGCTGCTATTCATGCGCCGCCATTGAGTGGGGCATTTTGAGTGGCATTCACTGAATCACTTTGTAGGGGACACTCTCCGTGGAGCTTCTTCGGCCGGAGGAGATTGAGCGGATCGAGAGCGACTACGCTCAGGGCCTGCCCGCGCGGGTGATCGTCGATCTCTTCGCCTCGCGGGGCGTGCGCCTCTCCGAAGCCACCTTCCGCAAGTACGTGCAGGCCGGGCTGATGCCGCACAGCCGCCGCGTGGGGAAGAAGGGCAAGCACCAGGGCAGCGCGGGCCTGTACCCCGTCTCGTCCGTGCGCCGCCTCAACGCGATCCGCCAGATGATGGCCCAGGGCCTGACCCTCGAGGACATCAAGGCGTCCTTCGTCGTCTTCAAGAACCACCTCGACGTCGCCAGCCACGAGCTGACCCACGTGCTCGACGGCTACGAGAAGCACCTCGAGGGCAAGCCGCTGGGCGAGCGCACCAAGAAGGAGCTCACCTCGAAGCTCCGCTCCCTGCGCGTGCAGGCCCGCGTGCTGATGCACGAGATCACCCGGTTCGGTAGCGCGGTCACCGCGCGCCCCGGCGCCGAAGCCAGTCAGTCTTGAAGTGGTGAGCCGTACCTTTGAAGGAGGGGATGATGATGAACGCACCAGCGCAGGACGAGGCGGAGCTGCTCAAGTCCGATGACCCGACGGACGAGCGCAAGCGGTCCAAGACGATGTCCCGCAAGGAGATGGCGCGCGATCTGCGACGGCGCAAGCTCCTGGGCACCGTCGACCCCGAGGAGCAGGCGCTCCTCACCGAGATCCAGGGCAACCGCCCGAAGTCGCGCTCCGACTGCATCAGCAGCCCGCGCCCGTGCGTCTTCGTCTCCTGCAAGTTCAACCTCTACCTCGACGTGAACCCCGAGACGGGGAGCATCAAGCTCAACTTCCCCGACAAGGAAATCTGGGAGCTCGAGTACACCTGCGCGCTCGACGTCGCGGAGAAGGGCGGCATCACGCTCGAGGAGGTCGGGGAGATCATGAACCTCACCCGCGAGCGCATTCGCCAGGTCGAGACGCGCGGCCTCGAGAAGGTGCGCACCGCGGTCGAGACCGACCCGAAGCCCCCGGCGCCGACCCGTCGCTGAAGTTTCCCGTCGCGTTCGTTGACCCCTCCGGACGCGGTTGGTACTCGCAGGGCCTGTGCTCGCTCTGCTCTCGGTCTCTGACAAGCGCGGGCTGGTCCCCTTTGCCCAGGGCCTGGTCCGCTGTGGCTACACCCTCCTGTCCACCGGTGGGACGCTCGACGCGCTGAAGGCCGGCGGCGTCGCGGCCCGCAAGGTGTCGGCGCACACCGGCAGCCCCGAGATCCTCGGCGGGCGCGTGAAGACGCTGCACCCGAAGATCCACGGCGGTCTCCTCGGCCGACCCGCCCTCGAGAGCGACGCCCGCGAAATGGCGGAGCACGGCATCGAGGCGATCTCGCTGGTGGCCGTCAACCTCTACCCCTTCCGCGAGACCGTGGCCAAGGGCGCCTCGCGCGACGAGACCATCGAGCAGATCGACATCGGCGGCCCCGCGATGGTCCGCGCCTCGGCGAAGAACGCCGCCTTCGTCACCATCGTGGTCGACCCCGCGGACTACGAGGGCGTGCTGGCCGAGCTCGAGTCGACGAAGACGGTCGGTGAGAAGACCCGTCGCGCGCTGCAGCGCAAGGCCTTCGCCCACACCGCGGCCTACGACGCGGCGATCGCCTCGTGGCTCTCAGAACAGGAAGGCGAGGCGTTCCCCGACGAGCTCTCGCTGCCCTTCGTCAAGGTGCAGGGCCTGCGCTACGGCGAGAACCCGCACCAGCGCGGCGCGTTCTACCGCGAGCACCGGGAGCCCGCGGAGCCGACGGTGGCCTTCAGCGAGGTGCTCCAGGGCAAGGAACTCTCGTACAACAACATTCTCGACCTCGACGCCGCGCTCGGGCTGGTGCTCGAGTTCACCGCGCAGCCCGCGGCGGTGGTGATCAAGCACAACACTCCGTGCGGCGTGGCCGTCGACCCGGTGCTCGAGTCTGCGTACCGACGGGCCAGGGCGATCGACGAGACCTCCGCGTTCGGCGGCATCGTGGCGCTCAATCGGGAGGTCGATGCACTCACCGCGAGGGCGTTGGCCGAGACCTTCCTCGAGGCCGTCGTCGCGCCGGGCTACAGCGACGCCGCGCGCGAGATCCTCGCCGGCAAGAAGAACCTGCGCCTGCTCTCGGCCGGGCCCGCCCTCGCCGCGCCCGACGCGAAGCCCCGCGCCCAGCTCGATGCCCGCAGCATCTCGGGAGGTCTGCTGGTGATGGACCGCGACGCCGTCGAGCCGCCCAGCGAGTGGAAGGTCGTCACCCGGCGGCAGCCCACGCCCGGGGACCTCGAGGCGCTGCGCTTCGCATGGAAGGTCTGCAAGCACGTCAAGTCGAATGCGATCGTCTTCGCCGGCCCCACCGAACTGCTCGCGCAGGCAGGAGGGCAGACAAGCCGGGTCGATTCGGTGAAGATTGCGGCGATGCGCGGTGGTGCGCGTCTGAAGGGAAGCGCCGTGGCTTCAGACGCCTTTTTTCCATTCCGCGACGGGCTCGATGCGTTGGCGGCCGCCGGCGCGGGGTGCGTGGTGCAACCCGGCGGGTCGGTGCGTGACGCAGAGGTGATCGCCGCGGCCGACGAGCACGGGCTCTGCATGCTCTTCACCGGCATTCGCCATTTCCGTCACTGAGTCCCATGCGCATCGTCTGTCAAAAGTGCTCCGCCGCGTACGCCATCGACGACAAGTTCGTCACCCCCAAGGGCGTGCGCGCGCAGTGCCCGCGCTGCCGCCACCTGCAGCTGGTGAAGAAAGACGAAGCGCTTGCCGAGGCGCCGGTCCCTCCGGCTCCCGCCGTGCCGGGTGGCCCGTCGCCGTTTCTCTTCGACATGGGCGGCGCCCCGCCCGCACCGCCGCCGCCGACCGGGGGCTCGGGCCTCCACTTCGGGCAGACCGCCCCCCAGGGCGCCACGCCCGGTGCGTCGCCGTTCGACTTCGCCGCGCCGACCAGCCCTGGTTCCGGGGCGTTCGACTTCGGTGCGCCGCCTGCGCCGCCTGAGCCGCCCGCGCCGGCCCCGCCCCAGGCGAGCCCGTTCGACTTCGGTTCGCCACCCCCTGCGCCACCGTTTCCCGCGGCCTCGCCGCGCGCAGCCGCCGCCGCGGCCCCGCCCCAGGCGAGCCCCTTCGACTTCGCCGCCGTCGCGCCCGCGCCGGGCCCGAACCCCTTCGATTTCGGGAGCGGTTCGGCGGGCCCGGGTGGCAGTTCGTCGCCCTTCGGTGACGGTGGGCTCGACCTCGGTGCGCCGGTGCCTCCGCCGCCGGCGCCCATGCCCGCGGCGCGGCTCGCGGCGCCCTCGTTCCCCGCGGCCAAGCCCTCGGCCGAGGCGCAGTCCCTCGCCGATCGGGCACAGATCGTCGGCGTGAAGTGCCGCACCTGCGGCAAGGAGATGACCGACGCGTTCGACCAGGCCCTCGGGGTCTGCGACGAGTGCCGGAACAAGACCGCGGAGGTCGCGGCCTCCTCCGAAGACCTCCCGCCGCCTCCCGCGCCGGCGCCCCGGGTGTCGAGGCCTGCGGCCGTGCCGCTGTTTCCGTCAGCCACCACCCCCATCGCC
>JBBRUE010000234.1:0-8812 GCA_038248085.1 Myxococcales bacterium
ACTCCTGACTTCGACTGACCAGAGCATCACGCTACCCGAGGCCCTCTCATCGCTGCTGAAGCTGAAGGACGTCGATTGCTACGTACAGGACGGTCGAACCGGCTTTCACAGCAAGTTCTGGCTCTTCGACGATGGAGCCAAACGGGCCGAGTGCTGGGCTGGGTCGTCGAACCTCTCGAAGGGAGGCCTTGCGGACAACCTCGAGTGGAATCTCCGCTCGACGGAACCTGAAGTAGCCCAGCAGACCCGTCGTCAGTTCGACGCACTCCTTCAGCGAAGCGACGTGTACCCACTCTCGCAGCGCCTGATCGACGCATACTCGCTGCGCTACTCTGAGCGCGCACAGGACTTCCAGATCCCGCTTGCAGCCGACGGATTCCCCATTGCCGCACCGACGGCCAACGAACCGCAACGCGAAGCGCTGAGTCGACTCGCGAACATGCGCTCAGCAGGCCTCAAGCGCGCTGCGATCATCGCTGCGACGGGCATTGGGAAGACCTATCTCGCGGCCTTCGACTGCCAACAAATGCAGGCGAAGTCCGTCCTCTTCGTCTCGCACCGACTCGAGCATCTCGCGCAGGCTGAGCGCACATTCGCGCGCGTGTTGACGAACTGCCGCAGCAAGTTCGTGACCGTTCAAAGTCTTCGAACGCAGCCGAGCCTGCTGAAGGAGCGCTGGGACTATCTCGTCATCGACGAGTTCCATCACGTGGAGGCCGATGGCTACCTTCCGCTCCGGGCACTGCGCGACAATGGCCACACCTTCCTGCTCGGCCTGACGGCGACACCTGAGCGACAGGACGGCCGGGACATTCTTGAGTGGTGTGATTGGAACATCGCCTACGAGGTCCGTCTGCCAGAGGCCATCGAGCGGCGATGGCTCCTCCCCTTCCACTATTTTGGCATTAGCGACACCACGATCGAGTTCGCCAGGATCAACTGGCACAAGATGACGCCCGCGTTGGAGTTGCAGCTCTCGGTGCCTCAGCGCGTCGATCTGATTCTCGCCGAGGCGTTGCAGTACGGGTTCGATGGTCCACGGCGCGCGACCGTCGGCTTCTGCGCCGGCATCAATCACGCGAAGTACATGGCCGAAGCCTTCAAACAGCGCGGGCAAGTCGCCCTTGCCGTTTGGGGGACCCATGGCATCGAGGAGCGTGAGGAGCTCTACGCGCGTCTTGCCGATCCCAGCGACCCGCTCGAGTGGCTGTTCGTAGCGGATCTCTTGAACGAAGGGGTCGACATCCCGGCGATCAACAGCCTTCTGTTCTTGCGCCCGACGGAGTCCGCTTCGGTCTTCCTGCAGCAACTGGGGCGTGGACTGCGACTCACGCCTGGCTGCGAGGTTCTCACGGTCCTCGACTTCGTCGGACACCATCAGCGCGCTTGGCTCGCACTGCAGGCCATCAATAACTACACGAACACCGGTGCACAGGTTCAGGTCGGCGACCTCGTGGTGAAGCCGCCGCGCTCGTGCGAGGTGGTCCTCCAGCGGAAAACGCTCGAGATGCTCGAGAAGATTCGGCGGCACACTTCGAAGCGCGATGCGTGCAGCGAAACGTACGAGGCGATCAAGAACGAGCTCGGTGGTCGAGCCCCACTCCCAATCGATCTCTGGAAACGAGATGGTGCGCCGCCCTTCTCGGACTTCCGCTCGGCGTACGGCGACTGGCTCGGTTGTCAGGAGGCCCACAGGGATCTGCCGGAGTGGGCCGAAGGCCTCGACGAACAGCACCTCGTGCGTCGCTTCCTCCGGTCACTCGAGACCGACTGGCAGGCCCAACGAGTCCACGCGTACGCAACCATCTGGGGCCTGGCGAATGGGGCGACCGACCTGAAGTCAGCCTACGAGTCGTTCTTTGAGCGCTTCCCGCAGTGGCACCCGGAGCGGGCACCATTCCCAGGCGATTCGATTGCCAGGACGTTTGAGCGGAAGTTGGCGAAAGGAGCCGTCACCGGCAAGGGCCTGGCGCGAGCGATCGTGAACATCCTCGGAACGCATGAACTGCTCCGACAGGTCGAGGGCCGAATCCTCGCGCTCCTCAATCGCGCGTTCGAGGAACGACACGGTGGCATCCTCAGGGGGCCTCTGGATCTGCGGCTGCACCGCTTCTATCGACGCCCAGAGATCATTCGGCACTTCGGCGTGCAGTACGACCCCGCGCGACACAACAGCGGCTTTATCCAATTTCAGAACGACGTGGTGCTGATCATCAAGCTCGATACCAGCGGTGCGCAGAGGGCACACCAATACGACAACCGCTTCATCGACCCCTCGACGTTCGCGTGGACGAGCCAGAACCAGATGAGTCACGCCAGCGCGAAGGGGAGGGTGGTCGTCGAGCACCTCGCGCGGCACGTGACAGTCCGCCTCTTTGTGTCTGCGGGATCGCACGCGGAAGCCTGCTACCTCGGCCCCGCTCGCTACGTCTCTTCGAAGTCCGACTCGCCGATGCACGTGCGTTTCGTCCTGGAACACCCCGCTCCGGCCGACGTGCTCTCCGAACTCGGTGCTGAGAACTGAAGTCCGCGTCGCCGATGCGTACGCAAAGATCGAGTGACTACGTGCCGAAGAAGACGACTCCAAAATCGCTGGCGCTGCTCGCGCGCGAGGGTCGCTGGGAAGACGCGCTGCGCGGGTTGAGCGGTCTCTCCGACGCGGGTGACGGAGCGGCCGCGGCGTCGACGGCGGAACTCCTCGCCGCGATGGACCCCGCCCAGGTCTTCCCCGTCGAGCTGCTCGTCGACCCGTGGCTTCCCCGCTCATGACCCCGGAGCGATGCCGGTACGTCCTGGACCTCCCTCGCGGTGACGGGCGCCCGAAAGCCTGACCCGGCCTGCTACGGAAGGCCCATGCGCATCGCCGTCATCGGTCCTGGAGCCATCGGGAGCTCGTTCGCGTTTCTACTGTCACGCGCCGGACACGAGGTGTCGGTGGTCGCGCGCGGCGCCCGGCTCGCCCAGTTGACCGCCGACGGCGCCCTCGTCACCACCACCGGTGAGAAGGCCCCGGTGAAGGTGCTCCCCGCGCTCGGGAACGAGGCGTTCGACCTCGTGCTCGTCACCGTGCTCGCCTCCCAGGTCGAGGCCGTGGTCCCCGCGCTGCAAGCCAACCCGTCGAAGTTGATCATGTTCATGTTCAACGCGTTCGATGGGCTCCCCGCACTGCGCGATGCGGTGGGACGGGAACGCTTCGCGTGGGGCTTCCCCGCGATGATCGCCACGCTCGCCGAGGGGAAGCTCGCCCTGCAGGTCGTGCCCCGCCTCGCGTCGATGATTCAGATCACCACCGTCGGCGGGCTGGCCGACTTCGCGCCTCCCGGGATCGCCGACTGGGCGAAGGTGTTCTCGAAGGCGGGCATTCCGTGCGCCGTGCACCCCGACATGGAGAGCTGGCTGCGCTCGCACGCGGCGTTCATGGTGCCGCTGATGGTCGTCGGCGTGCGCGTCGTCGAGCGCGGACGTGGGTTGACCGGGGCCGGCGCACGGGAGATCGCCGAGGGGATGCAGGCCGCGTTCGGCGTCGTGCGCGCGCTTGGAAACCGGGTGACGCCGCTGAACGTCGCGTTGCTTGGCCGTCTGCCACGGTGGTTGATCAGCGGGGTGATGTGGCTGATCAGCCGGACGTCCATGGCGAAGGCCCTCGGCGCCAATGGTGATGGTGAGGCGCGGTGGTTGATTACGTCCATGGCGAAGGCGGGCTCAGCGGATCAGTCGGCCGCGCTGGTCTCGCTCGTGCCGCAGAGACGCGAGCCCCTCACCCCGGCCCATTAGCGTCGGTAGACCACCAGCTCGCCCGATTGGAGCTGAAAGAACACGTGCTCCCCCGTCACCGACTGCCGCGCGACGAGCCCCGGCGCCAACCAGGCCTCGAGCGTCAGGTCGTCCGCCCGCACCGCCACGTACCTCCCATTCCACGTGAACGCCGGCCGCCCCTGCTTCGTGTCCGTCAACGCGATGCTCTGCGCCGGCAGGAACAACACCACCGGCGCAGTCACTGCCCGCTCGATGCGCGCCAACGCCACCACGCCCGTCTCTGCGCCTCGCAACCACAACACGTCACCCTCCCCCGCCCCCGGCGCCAACGCGCTGTCGAGGCATGCCACCGAGGCGTCCGGTGCCGCCGCGCAGACCTGCGTCGCGGTCGCGTACCCCACCACCTCACCCGCCCGGCTCAACCCTGCACCGGCCACCCCTCCATCTACCGGCGGCAGCAGCCAGCGGCGCACCCCGAGCCCCCCGTCGACCACCCGCACCTCGACCACGTTCGACGTCGCGCGCGTGAAGGTCTGCGCCGTCACCGCGGTCGGCCCCGCCCCGAGGGAGAGCGGGAGCTCGACGCGCACCAGCCCTCCATCGACCTCTTCCGCGCGCGTCACCCGGGCATCCGTCCACCACCACCCCACTCCGCCGCTCGACGCGACGCCGGTGATGGGCTCGCTCAACTCCACGCCACCGTCGCGCAGCACCGAGAGCTGCTGCCCCCGTCGGCACAGCACCGCCCGCTCCAACGCCCACACCTCGTCGCACGGACTCGCCAGCGGCATGCGCAACACCGGCACGTCGCCCGCGCGATCGCCCAGCACCTGCAGCTCCCGCTGCGCGATGCCCAGCGCCGGCTCGAAGCGCGCCGAGAGGTAGTACGCCCCCCGCGTCGCCGGGGTGAAGGTCACCGTCGTCGCGTACCCGCGCGTGTCACTCGAAGTCGGGTCGGTGTGCTCGTGCGCCACCGGGTGGTTCTGCGCGTCGACCACCTCCGTCACCACGTTCGTCGAGACCGGGTTGCCGTCCTGGCAGAAGACCGCGGGTCGGAGCAGCAGCTCGACCTCCACCGGCTGGCCCGCGAACACCACGGGCACCGCGGTGCGCGTCACTCCGACGCCGCGCTGGCTGCACTGCGGGACCGGTTGCTGCGGGCCACAGGCCGCGACGAAGAGAAGGAGCGTGAGGCGTTCGACTCGAGTGCGCATTTCGTGGCTTCCCCTCTCCCCGACCCTGAGATTGTTCGTGAGTAGAGTCCCCCACCGTGCGCGCGCTCAAGGCCGTCTTCAAGGTGTTGCTGGGTCTCGCTCTCGGCGTCTTCCTCGCGGAGGCCGCTTTCTCGATTCGCGACGGCGGCGCCTTCCCCCACCTCAACCTCTACGTGCCCGATGCCGTGCTCGGGGTGCGCCTCCAGCCGAACGCGCAGATGAAGCTCCGCGTCGCCGACAACCCCATCACCACCGTGCAGACCAACGCCGAGGGGTTCCGCGGCGCTGACTGGCCCACCCCCACTCCCGGCGAGGTGCTCGTCGTCGGGGACAGCCAGGTCTTCGGCCTCGGCGTCGAAGCGAACGAGACCTTCTCGGCGAAGCTGTCGGAGTTGCTCCACGTGCCGGTGCTCAACGCCGGCGTCCCTACCTGGGGCCCCCGCGAATACACCGCCGTCGTCGAAGCCCAACTCAAGCAGCGGAAGATCCGCACCGTCGTCTACGTGATCAACCTCTCGAATGATCTCTTCGAGGTCGACCGCCCCAACTCCCAGCGCCACACCGTGTGGGACGGCTGGGCCGTGCGCGCCGAGACCGCACCCACCGAGGTCACGGCCTTCCCCTTCCGCCGCGCGCTGATGAGCCGCTCGCACCTCGTGTTCGCGCTGCGCAAGCTGATCAACGCGTCGTCGAGGCCGGTCAACGACGGCGTGTCCACCGAGGGCACCTGGAAGGACGTCGTGCAGGCTGGCACCGGGGTCACCCCGCTGCCCCCGGCAGACGAGGGCGCGCGAAGGCTCTTCGCGGAACGCTCCGCGCTCAACAAGCAACTCGACGACCTCGCCGGGAAACTCGAGGGCCACTTCGAAGAGAAGGTCTCGGAAGACAGCGCGTTCGCCGACGCCGTGAAGCCGCTCTCGCCGAAGGGAGGCGACCCGCGCGACATCCTCGAGGTGCGCTTCGCCGAGGGCGCCCGGCCGGTCGACCAGACCGCCTACCACCTGTTCATGGCCGCCGTGGGCGAGGGCCGCAACGAAGCGTTCCTCGAGGCGCTGGCGAAGAAGCGGAATGATCCCGAACTCCAGAAGCTGCTCGACGAGCGCAAGGCGCTGCGGGTGCAGCTCGATGCCCTGCGGCCGGAGGGCGAGGCCGCCCACGCGCTGCCCATCGAGGTGGTGCTCGCGAAGACCAAGGCCGCGTGCGATGCGGCGGGCGCGAAGCTGGTGGTGGTCGCGTTGCCCCTCGACGTGATGATCAGCGCCGAGGAGTGGAAGAAGTATGGCGTCGCGCCGCTCGACATGACGCCGACCCGCGTACTGGTGGACGACGTGGTGACCCGCGCCGAGCGACTCGGTGCACTCGGCGTCGACCCTACCGCCGAGCTCGCGGCGGCCGAACCGGGCGCGTTCCTCAACGAAGACCTGCACCTCACGCCGAAGGGCCATGCCGCCCTCGCCGGCAGCATCGTCGCCGCGCTCCAGCGGCCGCCGAAGCCGAAGAGCCTGCTCGCGCTCCCCGAGGGGCGGAGCTGGCCCCCGTCGGAAGACGAGTGGCGCCGCGAGAAGGAGTGCACCGTGAAGGGCAGCACCGCCGCCGGGTGCGAGACGAAGCTGGTGCGCGAGTGGCTGCGGGTCGTGTGTCTGCCGTCAGAAGACGATCGCTGGGTCGAGCTCGTCGAGGTGATCAGCGGCGGCCATGGTGATGCGCGGGTGTGGACGGCGGATGGTGCGAGCCTGCTGATCCCCGTGCTGCCCGGCGACTCGGGGAAGGTGCGCTTCGCCTGGCGGGACGTCGAGCGGGAGCTGACGTTGGCGTTCCCGAAAGACGGGCAGCGCACCATGGCCTTCGGCGAACCCCGCAAGCGCGTGCACCCGAAGGGCGAGGGTCGGATGCCGCGCCAGGAGCCGGTCGGGGGCAATCCGCTCGCGCCGCCGTCGTGTCCCCCGGGGCAAAAGGCGGCCGGGGCGATGTTGACGTGCGCGCCGACGTGCGACCCGAAGACGCCGTGTGCGAAGGGGCACTGCGAGCCGTGGCCGTCGGGCGACTTCTGCGCCGTGCCGTAGGCCTCTCCCCCGATGGGGATGTGTATGCTCGGCCGCTGATGCCCCGGCTGCTCCTCGCGCGGTTGCTGCGCCCCTTCCGCTGGAGGAACCCGCGGTCGACCTCGCGCATGCTCCTCGCCTTCGCCCGCGCCGAGCGCTCGAGCTTCTACGACATGATGGAGGCCGCCAACGCCTCCCCCGACGTGCAGCGCAAGGCCCAGTATGTCGCCCACGCCGTCGACGAAGCGCGCCACGCGAAGATGTTCACGCTGCGCGCCCTCGAGCTCGACCCCTCGCGCGCGACGGATCCCTCGCTGTTTCATTCCGACTTCGAGCACCTGTTCACGCGGCTGGGCGAGCCGCGCTTCATCTCGTTCGTGCACCTCGGGGAACGTCGCGGCCGCGCGCAGATGGAGTTGTTCCGCGATGAGCTCCAGGCCCTCGAGGGAACGGCCCGGGCCGACACGAAGACGAAGGCGCTGCTGGACACCGTGATGCGCGACGAGGTGCAGCACGAGACGTACTCGCTCGCGCTCTCGAAGGCGCTGGGTGGCTCGCTCACCGGCGCCCGCGCGTGGGAGCTGCGACGCGGGTGGCTTCGGGCCGGCGGGGCGCTGAGCGGCCTGGTGTTCACCGCGTTGATGTCAGTGGTGTACCTCGCGCTGTTTCCCCTCGCGCTGATCGAGAAGTCGCGGAGCTCGAGATGATCTGCTCGGCCCCTGTCCCTGACCCTCTCCCCGCTTCGCAGGGCGAGGGCACTTGAGCGCGATTCTCGGCATCAGCGCGAACTACCACGACGCCGCCGCGGCCCTCGTCGTCGACGGCCAGCTCGTCGCCGCCATGCAGGAGGAACGCTTCTCCCGCATCAAGAACGACGCCGCGCTCCCCCTCGCCGCCGCCCGCGCCTGCCTCGCCCACGCGAAGCTCGACGCCCGCGCCCTCGACGAGGTCGTCTTCTACGAGAACCCCTACGGCAAGCTCGAGCGCGTGCTGCTGGCGATGCTCCGCACCTTCCCGCGCTCGCTGCGGCAGTTCCCGCGCGCGCTCCGCTCGCAGCTCGGCGGCAAGCTGTGGGTGCTCGACGGGCTCTCGTCTCAGCTCGGCGTCGCCCGGGAGAAGGTCACCTTCCGCGAGCACCACGCCTCCCACGCCGCCAGCGCCTTCTTCGCCAGCCCCTTCCCGCGCGCGGCTGTGTTGACCGTCGACGCCGTCGGGGAAGACACCAGCACCGCGCTCTGGCTGGGAGAAGGCACCACGCTCGAGTGCAAGGCCCGCATCGCCTTCCCCCACTCGCTGGGGCTGCTGTACTCAGCGCTCACCGCGTACCTCGGCTTCGAGGTGAACGAGGGCGAGTACAAGGTGATGGGCCTCGCAGCGTTCGGGCAGCCGCGCTTTCGCAGCGAGTTCGAGCAGCTGATCAGGCTCACCGCCGACGGGTTCGAGCTCGGCCTCGCGTACTTCGACTCGCACACCAACACCGAGGTCGGGTTCTCCACGAAGCTCGAGGCGCTGCTCGGGCCACGGCGCCTGCCGGGCACTCCGTGGCGGCTCGACGGGAACGTGGACGATGCGCGCGCGGCCGACGTGGCGGCGACGCTGCAGGCCGTGCTCGAGGAGGCGCTGCTCACCCTCGCCGCTCGCGCCAGGGCGCTCACCGGGGCCGACGCGCTGTGTCTCGCTGGCGGCGTGGCGCTCAATGCCGTGGCCAATGGGACACTGCGCCGAACGGGGATCGTCGATCGGTTATGGGTACAGCCTGCCGCCGGAGATGCGGGCGGGGCGTTGGGTGCCGCGCTCCTC
>JBBRUE010000235.1:0-8806 GCA_038248085.1 Myxococcales bacterium
GCTGATCTCGGTGTTCTCGAGCGTGATCACCACCTGGCGATCGTTGTCCTCGCCCACCCGGTAATGAACCGGCGACGAGGTGCGAAAGAAGATGCGGCCCACGCCCTCGTCCTGCTTGAAGCCCACGAAGGTCATGCGCGCCATCTTCCCCGAGGCGGCGAGCTGCGAGGGCGAGGGGGTGTTGAGGGCGGCGGTCTCGAGATCCCTCTGGCGGCGCGCGCGCTCGTCTTCCTTCACCGCGAGGCGCTGCGCCTCGGACAGCTTCTTCGACTCCTGCTCGGCGGCCTTCTTCTCTTTCTCCGCCCGCGCCAGGGCCTGCTGCTCGGCCTCGAGGCGCTTGCGCTCGGTCTCGGCGCGCTCGTGCTCGGCGACCGCAGCGGCTTCACGCATCCGTTTCTCTTCCGCGGCCCGCTTCTTCGAGTCCATCGCGGCCAGGCGCTTCTGTTCCTTCTCGGCGGCCTCGGCCTGGATCGCGGCGAGGCGCTTCTGCTCCTTCTCTGCGGCCTCGGCCTCGACCTTCGCCAGGCGCTCTGCCTCGGCGCGCTCCTTCTTCTCGCGCTCGGCCCTGGCCTTCTCTTCCTTCGCCTGCTGCTTCCGCTCGGCCGCGGCGCGCGTCCGCTCTTCCTTCTCGAGCCGCTTCTGCTCGAGCTCGGCCTTGGCGTTCGCGGCCCGCTCCTCGGCCTCGAGCTTCCTGCGCTCTTCCTCGGCGCGCGCGGCTTCCCGCTCGGCGAAGAGCCGGGCCTCGCGCGCCTCGGTCTCCTTGCGCTTGAGTTCCGCGAGTTCCTTCGCCTTGCGCTGGGTCTCCTCCTGGGCGATGCGCTCCTGGGCCTCCTTCTCGCGGCGCAGGCGCTCCCTCTCTTCCTTCTCGGCGGCCAGCTTCGCGACGCGCTCGTCGTCGGCCTTCTTCTTCGCGGCCTCGGCCTCGAGGCGTTTCCGGTCGGCCTCTTCCCGGGCGAGGCGATCCTTCTCGGCCCTTTCCCGGCCGAGGCGCTCCTTCTCTTCCTGGTCGGCGGTCAGCTTCGCGAGGCGCTCGGCCTCGGCCTTCTTCTTCACCTCTTCGGCCTCGCGCTTCTTGCGGTCGGCGTCCTCGCGCGCGAGGCGGTCCTTCTCTTCGCGTTCCCCGCGCTCCTTCTCGAGCCGCGCCCGCTCTTCGACTTCCTTCTGCCCCCGGGCGGCTTTCTCGCTCTCCAGCTTCTCGGCGATCAGCTTCTGCTGCTGCTTCGCGTCGGCCGGGAGCTTCACCACCAGCGAGGTCCCGGTGCTGACGATGTCGGTCTCCACCTCGCGCTCGAAGCCGATGAGGATGCGGGCGATCGCCGCCGACTCCGAGCCGTAGCTCGCGGTCTTGATCGCGGTGATCGTGCCGTCACCGACCTTCGTCTCCTTCGGCACGTCGACGAAGACGGCCTCGGACACGTCGATCACCAGCCGCGAGGGGTCAGAGAGCGTGAAGGTGGTGAAGTTCGGGCGGCGGCTGCCGGTGATCTCGACCGAGTTGCCCTTCACTTCGATCTTCGTGATCGAGTTGAGCTGAACGCGGTCCTGCCCCGAGGCGGCCAGGGGCTGGAGCGCCATCGCGAGGGCGACCCACCCCGAAAGAAAGTGTCGGAGCTGTCTCATCATGTAGCACCGTAGCAACCCCCCACCAGTGCTCCACTTTTCGACCCGAACCCCTCAGTCCTGGACCCGGGGCAGCGAGGGCGAGCGCGCGCGGTGCGTCTTCGCGTACTCGATGAGGTTCTTGATGTCGTAACAGATCTGCCGGATGTCGTGCCCCATCGTCAGCTCGATGTGGCTGTTGCCCTTCACCGGGCGCCACAGCAGGTACTCGCTCTTCGCCGCGCGGTAGACCGAGCGGGTCGACGCGAGCGAGGCCAGTGGGTCCATGTCGCCGAAGATGATCGCCATCGGCACCTTGATCTTCGAGAACCCGCGCTGGAAGTCGTAGGCGGTGCGGTAGCACACGACCTCCTGCCCGCGGATCCACCGCAGAAACTGGTCGACGACCTTGCGCGGTTCCTTCTCCCCGCCCTCCTTGAGGAGCCAGCGCACGTCGGCCATCGACATCTTGTCCCACCGCGTGAGCCAGGTGGCACGGTTGGCGAGCAGGCTGAGCATCGGGCTCTGCTCGGCGTAGCCCAGCGCGTCGGACGCCGCCTTGAGCCAGGTATCGAGCGGGAGGTAGCGATACGAGAGCTTCGAGGGCGCGGCCCCGCTCACCCGCCGGGTCAGCCTCGAGGCGAGCTGCGAGAAGGCGTGCCCCACGCCCCGGTGGAGGTTCACCCCGCCCAGCGCGGTGTCGATCGCCGCGGTGACGCCCGGCCCGGCGTAGGCGATCAGTTGGAGGGGGAGGCTCCCCTTCCCGATCTCCGCGGGCGCCCCGATGGTGATGATGCCCTCGAAGTGCTCCTGGTGGATGCCCGCATAGCCGTAGCCGAGCATGCCGCCCATGGAGTGGCCGCAGTAGAAGATGCGCTCGCGCCGGGTGATGCGCCGCACGCCCGCCACGGCCGCCGGGAGGTCGTAGAGAAAGTAGCTGTCGATGTCCCAGTCCCACTCGATGTCGGCGGGCGGCTTGCGACCGAAGCGGGCAGCGCGCTCGTGCTGGAGCTCGATGGAGCTCTTGCCGTGCCCTCGCAGCTCGAGGATGTGGATGTCGATGCCGAAGAAGAGGAGGTTCTTGACGAACTCGCCGCTCGTCCACGCGTGGCGGTTTTGACAGAAGCCGTGCACCAGCAGCATCGGCTCGCCGAACAACGGCTGCGGGAACGACTGGGGCACGGGGCGGTAGCGGGTGATGACCAGCGACCAGCCGTCGGCGGTCTCCACCACGTACTTCGTCTTCTTGTAGAGGGCCCGGAACTCGACGTCGTCGACGGTCGGCGTTCTTACGGTCGGTTCCCTCGCTGCAGGTGCGGGCATCGTGACGATTGTGTCACGGCGCCGCGATGGGCGCGTATTCCAGCGAGATCGACGCCGGGGTGCCGTTCGCGTCGTAGTAGTCGAGCATGCGCAGCTTCACGTAGGCGCCGGTCGAGGTCTTCACGGCGTAGATGAGCTCGCTGCGGGTCACCAGCCGATGCACGCCGAGATCGTAGAAGTACCAGCCGCCCTCGACGGCATTGAAGAGGCGATCGGGGGTGTCGACCGAGAAGCCGGTGGCGGGCGCCCGGGTCAGGGTCGCGTAATCGACGCCCTTGAGCACGGCGACCTCGACGGTGCCGGTCGGCCCGCTCGCCCCGCTGTTGGCGAAGATGTCGAAGCGCTTGAAGGCGAGATCCCACCCGTCGGTCGCGAAGGCCTCGTCGGGCTTCATCTCCCGGCCCTCGTCGAGGTCGACGTACACCTGCGACATCTTGTTGGTGGCGTCGATGAGCAGCTTCTTGCCGCCGCCCTCGATCACCTCCGAGGTCACCAGGGGGCCGGTGGTGGTCTCGCCGTCAAACGGGTGATCGACGCGCAGGTCGGGTGCACAGGCGGCGAGTACACAGAGGCTGAGAACGAAGAGAGCGCGCACGTCAGAGCTCCAGCTGGATGCCGCCGATGATCCCGCGCGGCGGCCTCGGGTTGAAGTCCTGGTCACCCGAGTTGAGGAGGTTGTAGCCATTGACGAAGACCCGGCCCCACGAGGAGAAGACATAGGTGATCTGCGCCTCGAGGTCGAAGTAGCCCGGCGCCATGATCACCCGGTCTTCACCGAGGCCCAGCACGTTGGCGAAGCCGAGCCCGGAGCCGAGGTAGTACGGGCGCTCGGAGTGGTAGGTCGCGCGGACCACCGCCTCGAGCCCCAGCGGCCGGTACTTGGCGGTGAGCGTCGCGTTGACCCGGTGCTTCGAGCGGCCCTCGAGGGCGCGGTTGCGACTGACGTCACGGGCATCGAGGCCCATGTACGCCAGGTCGAGGTACGCGCCGCGCGAGAGCCGGGTGCGTGCGCTCACCTCGACGCCCTGGGTGTACGCGTTGGTGACGTTCTCGTAGCCGAAGGTGACGGGGTCGTCGGGGTTGGGCAGCCCGTTGGCCGTGATGTTGATGAGGTTGGTGAGGCTGGTGTGCCACGCGCTGGCAGTGAGCACCCAGCCCTCGATCGGCGGGCGGTAGTCGACGGAGACGTTCACCGAGCCGCTGCGCTCGGCCTGCAGCTTCGCGTTGCCCTTGACGATGTAGCCGATGCCCGCGTTCGAGAACTGGAGGTACAGCTCCGAGAAGCTCGGCGGGCGGAAGCCGAGGCCCCACGACGCGCGGAAGGTCAACGCAGAGATGGGGTCGATCTTGATCGCCAGGCGCGGCGACGGCGCCCAGCCGAACTGCGTGTCGATGTCGGCGCGGAAGCCCGGGGAGATCGCCAGCTTGGTCTTCTCGTGGAGCACCCACTCGTCCTGAACGAAGATGCCGAGGCGACCGCGCTGCACCTGGGGGGGGTTGATGCGGCTGGAGTCGAGCAACTCCGAGAAGCCCTCGATGCCAGCGGTGAGGGTGTGCCGGCCGACGCGGTGGTCGACCTGGGCAAAGGCCTCCCACAGGCGCGTGAGGTTCGCGGAGTACTCGTCGAGCGCCCGGCTGCCGCGCTGGTCCACGAGGAACTGATCGCGGAAGAGGCCGAAGTGGCCGCGCACCGTGGCCGCGGTGTCGGTGGTGAAGGCCTTGTGCACGCCGATCCACGTGTCGAACTGCTCGGTGCGCTGGAAGCGATCGAAGACCGCGTTCGAGTCGTTGATGTCGACCGCGTTGTAGTCGGTGAAGACGTAGGACGCCCGGGCCCAGGCGCGCAGGGTCTCGTCAGGCACGTAGGCCACGTCGACGTCCCCGTCGATGCGGCGGATACCGGCACCGCTAGTCTCCACATCAGCAAGGAGCCAGTCGTAGGGCTGCCGGCTGCGGTAACCGCCACCGGCGCGCAGCTCGAAGGGCCCGAGCTTCGACCCGAGGTACCCCCGCACGTCGGCCTCGAGGCCCTTCTCGGCCGGGGTGCCCGGGGGCAGAAAGAAGGTGCCCCCCATCGCGCGAATCGAGCCCTCGATCTTCTTCTGGGGGTGGCGGGTGATGATGTTCACCACGCCCCCCATCGCGTCGGCGCCATAGAGCGCGGCCGCCGGGCCCTTGACGATCTCCACCCGCTCGACGTCGCGCAGGCTGAAGCGCGAGATGTCGACGATCGACCCGGACCGGCCCGAGACGCGCTGCCCATCGACGAGGATCAACACGTACTCGGGGTCGAGCCCCTGCAGGCGGATGCCGGTGCCGCGGTTCGTGTAGACCATCTCCACGCCCGGGTGCTGTTGCAGCAACTGCGGCAGGTCGCGAACGCCGAGCTGTTCGATCTGCTGGCGGGTGATGACCTCGGTGGGAACGATGGTGTCTGCGGCGCGCCGCTCGGTGCGGGTGCCGGTAACGACGGTGAGGCGCTGGCGATCAGCCTCCTCGTCCGTGCCCGCATCGGGGGCAGTCTGGGCCACGAGAATCGCGATGACGAAGTGAAGCATCGGGGGGGGCCATAAGGCGGCGCCCCATCAGGGTCAATCAGTCCCTCAGCGGGCGGCGGCGGCGCAGCAGCAGCCCTGCCAGCGCCAACCAGGGAGCCGCGTCGACCGTCGACGACACGCAGCTCAGCCCAAAGGTCCCGGTGTTGCGCGCGATGATGCGGCTGCGCTGCACCGCCAGCTCGTCGCAGGGCACGGGCGGCTGGCCCCGCGGGTAGGTCTGGCAGAAGCCGTTGGCGGTGCCGACGTCGATCACCCGCTTGGAGGTCTCGCCGACGGGCGCGGTCGGCGCCATCGTCGAGCTGTCGATCTGCACGTGATCGAAGCCGACCGCGTGGCCAATCTCGTGCGTCGCGGTGTTCTGGATGTCGTAGGCCACGCACTGCACCGACTCGCGGCCCACGTCGCAGGGGGGCGACCCGATGGTCGTCATCAAGAAGCCCCCGGAGTTGAACTCGATGTCCGCGTCGACCGCGACGCCGGTGCGCGTGCTGTAGGTCACCGTCGTCAGGCCGATCGTCCCCGAGCTGTGATCCCAGCAGCGGTGTACGTTGGCGCACGAGCCATCGGCCAGGCAGGCGTCGCTCGGGAGCACCACGTCGCGGCAGTCCACGTCGCGAAAGACGAGGAGGTTCTCGCTCTCGGTGCCCTTCCCCACCCGGCCCGACGCCAGGCGCGCCCCGCGGATGAACTTGAAGTCGGAGCAGCCGTCGGAGATCGCCTGCCAGCTCGAGAACGCCGCGTCGATCGCGGTGAACTCCGTCTCGCCGGGGGTGCGCGCGCTCCCGTCCTGATCGACGCGGTAGTCGAAGTTGCGATCGGCCCACGTCACGCACAGCGTGGTGTCCTTCGAGACGCCCGCGATCGTCCGCTGGAACTGCTGGCCCCGCGCCGAGAGCGCCAGGCCGAGCAACACCAACGCGGTGACGCGGGCGACGTTCACGCGCGCCGTCTCCGCAACAGGGCGAGGGCCGCAAACACCGGCACCAACAGCCCCGGGGTGCTGGAGCAGCCCTTCGACGCGTCGCCGAGGATCGGTGAGACGGGCTTGAGGAAACACGTCTTCGCCGGCTGGCCCCGCGGGTACACGTTGCAGACGAACTGCGCGGTGCCCGGGTCGAGAATGCGCTTGCTCGTCTCGCCGGGGTTCGCCCGGGGGTTCATCGTGCTCCCCGCGGTGCTGATGTGCCCCAGCCCCAGCACGTGGCCCAGCTCGTGGGTGGTGGTGTTGGCGATGTCGGTCGCGACGCAGCCGAGGTTGTAGTTGCCCGAGAGGCACGGCGGCGCGTCGACGGTGGTGAACAGAAACGTCGGTGCGTTGAACTCGATGTCCGAGTCGAGGATGCGCCCGGTCTCGGGGTTGTAGGAGGTGGTGGTGATCGCGATCGCCCCCTCCTGGTGCTGCCAGCAGTCGAACTGGTTGCCGCAGTTGTCCGGGGTGCCGTGGCACGCGTCGCCCGCCGGCGCGACGTCGGCGCACTTGCGCAACCGGAACACCGCGATGTTCTCGTTCACCTCCTTCTCGAAGTAGCCGACCTTGCGCGTCGTGGTGCGCGCGCCCTCGGTGAGCGTGAGGCTCGAGCACGTGTTGAGCTGGGTCTGCCAGGTGGTGATCGAGTTGGCGATGGCCTGGAACTCCGAGTCGCCGGGGTTCTCGGGCGAGCCATCGGCGCTCTGGTGCATCACGATGGCGGTCTTTTCGGGCCACCACAGGCACTGCGAGTTGGGGTCCTTCTCATCGACCCGGCTGCGCACGTACTGCGAGAGGAGGATCGCCAATGCCACCTTGACGATCATGGAGTGACTTTCACCGGGCCGGGGCGCGTGCCTTCGACGGGGGCCGTGGCACCCGAGGCCGCCAGCACCTGCGCGCGGAGCACGTCGATCGGCAGCGTCACCCCACCGGGCGCCACCGGTTGGTGCGTGGCCGGGTCGAGGAACAGCGCCTCGCCCTCGAGCTCCTGGCGCGCGAACGTCGCCTTGCCATCGGACGAACGCTCGACCTTGAAGCGGCCCTGCACCATGCCGGTGAGCAGAAACCGGTCGCCGCGCGGCTCGAGGAAGACCACCACCTCGTCCCCGGGAGCAAACTTCACCGTGCCGTGAACGATCTGCCCGACGTCGCCGACGATCCCGCCCGGCTGCATGACGACGAGCTCCGTCGAGGGGGGGCCCTTCCACGTCTCCGACACGTCCATCACCGCGTCGGTCATGATCCGGCCGCCGTCTTTCGTCCATCGCGAGGCGACGGAGCGCACGGTCGCGCGGACGATCACCGTCGACGACTTCGTGAGGCCCGCGACGTCGAGCGAAAGCAACGTGGTGGCCTGCGCGACGCCCACGCCCAGCAACGCCAACAGCAGCAGACTTCTGACTTTGACGACCATTGAATGGACCCTACTCCATGCTACAGGCGCGGGCCCCATGAAGCCCCGCGTGCGATTCGCCCCGTCACCGACCGGTTACCTCCACATCGGAGGCGCCCGCACCGCGCTGTGGAACTGGCTCTATGCCCGCCGTTTGGGCGGGACCTTCGTGCTCCGAATCGAGGATACCGATCAGGAGCGCAGCACGCCCGAGTCGTTGCAGGCGATCCTCGACGGGCTGACCTGGCTGGGCATCGACTGGGACGAGGGCCCAGGCAAAGGCGGCCCGTTCGCCCCGTATTTTCAGATGGAGAAGATCAAGCGGTACCACGAGATCGCCGACCAGCTGATCAGCGAGGGCAAGGCGTACCGCGACTACACCACCGAGGAGGAGTCGGCGCAGATGCGGCGCGACTTCGCCGCGGCCAAGGGCCTCACCGACAAGGACGATCTCCGCAAGGCCGGGTTCAAGTACTCGAGCCCCTGGCGCGACAACACCGAGAAGCTCGAGAAGCCGTACGTGGTGCGCTTTCGGCTGCAGCCCACCGGCGAGAAGATCGGCTTCGAGGACCTGGTGCACGGCCGTCTCGAGAAGCCCGACGAGGACCTCGACGACTTCGTGCTCCTGCGCACCGACGGCATCCCGCTCTACAACTTCGGCTGCGTGATCGATGATCACGACATGCAGATCACCCATGTCGGCCGCGGGCAGGAGCACATCAACTCCACCTACTCGCAGATCGCGGTCTACCGCGCGCTGGGGTGGACCCCGCCGCTGTTCACGCACTTCCCGCTGATCATGGGGCAGAACAACGAGAAGCTGTCCAAGCGCAAGCACCCCGAGGCCGACGTGATGGCCCACAAGCGCGCCGGCATTCTCCCCCACGCGCTGCTCAACTTCGTCTCCCGCCTCGGGTGGAGCCACGCCAACAAGGAGACCTTCACCCGCGCGGAGTTGATCGA
>JBBRUE010000236.1:0-8792 GCA_038248085.1 Myxococcales bacterium
CATGATCGACGAGGCCCGCGCGCTCGAGAAGGAAGGCTTCATCGGCTTCCCCGCGCACTTCGACTTCGTGCTCGGCGTCGGCGGGGCGCTGGCGGCCTCGCCCGAGGCGCTCGACTTCATGCGCTCGTACATTCCCCCGGGCTCGAGCTGGACCTGCGCGGCCGTCGGGCGGCACCAATTGCCGTTCGTCGAGCTCGTCGCGGAACGCGGGGGCCACTCGCGCGTCGGCCTCGAGGACAACATCTTCATGTCCAAGGGCGTGCTCGCGAAGGGCAACTTCGAGCTCGTCGCGGAAGCCGCGAAGCGGGCGAAGGCGAAGGGCAGGGTGCTGGCGACTCCGCAGCAGGCCCGGGAGCTGCTCCGCCTGACATGAACCGCCCGGTCCTCGCGATCTTGATGCTGCTGCTCCCGAGCCTCGGGTGCACCGACCCGTCCGAAAGCCAGGTCCTCGATCGCACCGGAGTCGTCGATGGCCCGATCACCACCACCGCCGCGGGCGACGCGTGGGTCTTCCTCTACCGTCCCGGCGAGGGCCCTCCCGGCGCCCCCGCCGAGCCGCGCGCCTTCACCGCGGTCAGCGCGAAGCGGCTCACCACCGATCCCCGCTACGTCATCTCGAACGTGAAGCCGAACGCCTACCGTGCCTGGGGCCTCATCGACGTCGACGGCGACTTCGACGGCAGCATCGACGTGCTCAGCCAGGTCACCTCGGGAGATCGCGTCACCAAGGGGGTCACCTTCGAGTCTCAGCCCGGCCGGGGCGCCCACGTGCCGCTCGAGATCGACACCCCGGTGTTCACCGAGCCGCCGGCCTTCTCGTTCGAAGGCGAGCCCGATCTCGACGTGGCGCTCGACCCCGCCCTCGACGCGATCACCCCGCTGACCCTGGTCTCCGACCCGGTGGGGCGCTTCGACGCGCGGCGCGTGGCCTTCACCTTCGGGCTGGTCGACGCCGACGGCGACAACCGCCCCGACGACGTCAACGGTGACGGCACCCCCGACCTCTCGTTGCAGCTGTTCCTTCGCTGGAAACCGCTCCCCGGGCAGCTCGCGGCGAACACCACCGTCATCGTCCCCCTGGCCTTCGATCCGTCTCCCTTCATCCGCACGCTCGAGGGGCGGCTCGACACCACCGTCACGGCCAGCCGGCTCCAGGTGGTGATGGTGCCGCAGGCCCAGGCCCTCGGCCCCGCGGAAGATGGTGGCCCCGGCCTGACGGTCTTCGGCGCCCCGCCCGCGGGCGACTACGAGCTCGTCGCCCTGGCCGCCGGGGGGCAGTTCTGGCGGGTACCCAACCAGCTGGGCCCGACCGTGCCCTCCCAATCGGCCCGGTTGCACATCGACCGCGTCAGTCGCTGACGACGCGGCTGAAACCTGATTACATTCCGCGAGTCCCATGACTGGCGCCCCGGAATCTGATGCCGTCATCGTGAACCCGCTGAAGGCGAGCGGGCTTCTCGACTCCATCGGGCTCGAGCGCGCCCGGAGCTACGTCCGGGAACAGGGCGGGTTGCTCTCCGACGCGCTGCTGCGGCTGGGCCTGGTGAAGGAAGGCGACTTCCTGCGCATCTTCGCGGAGCTGTACTCCACGCGCTTCGTCAAGGCCGAGAAGCTCAAGAGCATCCGCCTCGACGATCGCCTGCTCGAGCGCACCGGCGTCCGCAGCGCCGAGCGCCTGCGCATGTGCCCCATTCACTGGGACGCGGCCAAGCAGGAGCTGCACGTCGTGGCCTCGGTGCCGCTGAGCTCGAGCCTCGAGCCGGAGCTCCGGCAGATCGTCGGCGCCCGGGCCATCGTGGTCTACGTGGCGACGGCCGGCGGCGTGGCGGCGCTCATTCGCCGCGCCTACTACCGGCAGGACGACGCCTTCAAGGACGTCACCGTCAACGGCGCCGGGCCCCCGATGCCCAACTCGGGCGGCAAGCCGGGGGAGACGTTCGAGGACGAGGCGCGCGAGGTCACCGTGGAGCGCACGATGGAGCGCCGCGTCGAGCCGACGGCCTCCCGCACCAACATCCAGCTTTCGCCCGAGCTCGAGGCCGAGGCTGAGGTGCTCGACGAGCCCCCGCCCGAGGGGAACAGCACCGAGGGCAAGACGGTGATGGTGAACCTCGAGGCGCTCACCATCGCCACCCTGCGCCGCGAGAACGCCCGCTACCGCATCGCCCAGGAGTTCCACCGCCGCGTGACCCTCGAGCGCAGCGTCGAGACGATGGTCGATCGCATCCTCTCGGTCGTCTTCGAGTTGCTCAACGCCGACGGCGCCGCGGTGTGGCTGACCTCGGGCCGCTACGCCTCGAAGTCGCGCAACGGCGATCACGTCGTCGAAGTGCCGCGCACGGTCATCGACCAGGCCCTGGTCTCCAGCTCGGGCCTGCTCACCAACAACGCACTCCTCGACGAGCGCTTCGACCGCTCCAAGAGCGTGATGATTCGCGGCATCAAGAGCGTGATGGCCGTGCCGCTGCGCACCCGAAGCGGGACGATCGGCATCCTCTACGTCGAGTCGGTGTCGATGAGCGCCGCCTTCACCGACGAAGACCTGCCGCTGCTCGACGCGATCGCCGCGCAAGCCTCGATCCTCCTCGACAACGCCGCCCTCGTCGCCCAGGTGCAGCGCGAGGTCGAGACCCGGGCCAGCCTCTCGCGCTTTCTCTCGGCCGCCGCCGTCGAGGAGGTGCTCTCGGGCCGCATGAAGGTGAACATGGCCGGCCAGAACGCCGAGGTCTCGGTGCTCTTCGCCGACATCCGGGGCTTCACCACCATGTCCTCGCACATGCCGCCCGAAGAGGTCGTCCGCTTCCTCAACGCCTTCTTCGGGGAGGCCGTCGACACGGTCGAGAAGCACGGCGGGGTGGTCGACAAGTTCATCGGTGACTGCGTGATGGCGGTGTGGGGCGCGGTCGATCAACGCGAAGACGGCGCCCGCAAGTGCATCGCCGCCGCCCTCGAGATGGTCGAGCGCGCCCATCACATCACCGTGGGTGGCCTGCCCCTCGAGGTCGGCGTGGGCATCAACACCGGCCCCGCGGTCGTCGGCGCGATCGGCGCGGCTCGCCGCCTCGACTACACCGCGATCGGCGCCACCGTGAACCTCGCCGCCCGGCTGTGCGGCATCGCCCAGGTCGGCCAGGTGCTCGTCACCAGCGACACCCTGCTGCGCGCCGGCCCCGGGGTGATCCACGAGGCCAGCGAGGCCGTGATCCTCAAGGGCATCGCCGTACCCATCGTCCCCTACGCGGTGAAGGCGCTCACCACGCCGTTGCAGCTGAGCCAGGTGATGTCGCCCACGGGCGCCTTCGCGCAGCTGCCCACCTCACCGGGCACGCCCTCGCCGCTCAAGCCCCGCTGAACGGGCTGGCGTGAATCTGGGCTCGCGCATCGCGTTATTTCTGGGGATGTTCCGGTCCTCGCATCGCTTCCAGGAGACGTTCCCTTGCTCGTTTCAATCGTAGCCCTGTCGATGACGCTCGCCGCCGGCGCCATCAGCCCGTTGGTCGTGGTGAAGAACGCCGACGTCGAAGTGCAGAAGGTGCTCCAGGGCGCTGACGCTTCGACCGAGAAGCTCGCCGCGCGCGCGGAAGACTTCGTCGACTTCGGTGAGCTCGCCAAGCGGGCCATGGGCACCCAGTGGGGCAAGCTCGAGAAGAAGCAGCAAGAGGAGTTCAGCAAGACGATGAAGGGCCTCCTGCGGGCCAGCTACGCGCAGAAGGCCGTCAACGAGGGCCGCGGCGGCACCGCGAAGGTCGAGTACGGCGCCGAGAAGGTCGAGGGCAACGAGGCCGTGGTGGACACGAAGATCCTCGTCAAGCAGGACATCTACCCTGTCGTCTACAAGCTCTACCGCCCCGACGCGAAGGGCGCCTGGCGCATCTACGACGTCGTGACCGACGAGGTGTCGCTGGTCACCACGTACAACGATCAGTTCCGCCAGGTGATCGCCAAGAAGGGCTTCGACGGCCTGCTCAAGTCACTCAAGGACAAGCAGGCCTCGCTCGAGAAGCAGAACGCCGAGAAGAAGTAGTCCGCCGACGGAGGCAGGCAGGGGAAGAGACCGGTGCACTTCTTTTGCTGAAATTGTGCCCGATAAAGCACATTGGTTTGCGTATTGTGCCTTCAAGAGCACAATCTATCAAAAAGAGCTGAGGCGACACGAGCCCCGGCGCGTGCTCTTCAGCGGCGGCGCTTGTCGATCAGCGCGCGCAGGGCCTCGGCGCTCCGACGCAACTGGGCCCCGCCCACGCTGGCCGCGCGCCAGGTCACCGTCTCCACCGCGTCGTAGACCCGCCCCTTCAACGACAGGTTCTCCGCCGACGAGGGCGGCGCCGCGGCGGCCACCGTCTCTGGTTCGACGGGGCGTCGCTCGGGCAGGTCGACCGTCGACCAATGGAGCGCGGCCGGCGCGGCCATCGCATAGCTGCCCGGGCGGGCGAGGGTGGGGGGCTCCTTGAGCGCCGAGCCCGCCTCCGGGAGCTGCAGCTTGCGGCTGAGCCGATCGAACCCCTCGAGCAACTGGGTGAGCTGGGCGTCGGTCAGCGTCGCCGGGGGCGAGAGCAGCAGCCGCGATCGGGGCCCGGCCAGCCACCCGCGGCAGAAGATCCCCACGCCGACGAGCGCCGACAGCCACTGGGTGCACAGGGCCTCGTCGCCCAGCCAGATCGGGATCCACGGGGTCACGCACGGGCCGGTGTCGAAGCCGCGCGCGCGCAGCCCCAGCAGGGTCTTCTGCGCCACGTCGAACAGCCGCGCCCGCCGGCCCACCTCGCTGGCCGAGATCTCCAGCGCCTTGAGGCTCGCCGCGAGCGAAACCGCGGGAGGCGCCGGCAGGGCCCCGCGCAACGCGTCGAGCAGCGTCGGCTCGCCGAGCACGATCGCGCCCGCCCCTGGAATCGCCTGTCCGAGGGGAAGCACCCGCAGGCTGACCTGCGCCTGGAGCGAGAGGTGCTCGATCGCCCCGCCGCCGCCGGGCCCCAGCACGCCGAGCCCGTCGTCGATCACCAGCAGGCTCGCGTGGTGGCGCTGGCACACCTCGGCATAGCGGGGCGTGAGCGCGAGGTCGTCCTCGAGCAGGTGCACCGCCTCGAGGATCACCGCCAGCATGCCCGCGTTCCCCAGCGCGGCATCGGCGTCTTCGGGCGTGGCGACGTGCACCGCGTCGGTCATCGGCCGCGCGTCGCGCACGTGGCTGGCCATGCGCCACGTCGGCAGCAGCGGCAGCAGCGCGCTCTCGTGACTGACCACCAGGGCGCCCGCTTCGCCCAGCAACGTGGCCACCCGGTCCTCGAACTCGCCCTGCGCGCGGGTCCCCGCGGTGCGCCCCAGCCCATACTTGCGCGCAGCCGACGCCATCGCTTCGCGCACCCGGGGGTCACTCCCCAGGCCCAGCAGGTCGTCCGTCGAGGCCACCAGGAGCCGCGCCCCGTCGCTCTCGAACTCCGCCGCCGACGGCACCGCGTCGATGCGGGCGTTCGACCGAACCCGGCCGCGCAGGCCTCGCGTCAGCCCTGAAGTGTCGTTGGCCACGGGCCCGGTCTTAGCCACAACCCCCGGCGAATTCCTCTCCGGCGTGGGCGCAGGGTCCGTACTCTCGGGCCATGAGATCCCTCCTCCCGGCGATCGTGTTGATGCTGTCGTGCGCCACCACCGCCCCGATGCAGCAGGCCGCCCCGCGCTTCGAGTCGGTGGAGATCGAGCTCACCGTCAAGGACGTCGACGCCGACATGGTGGCCCAGCTCCAGGCGGCCTTCGCGAAGGTGGGCGAGCTCCGCACCGCGCAGCTCAAGAGCCATGCCGGGAAGACCGCGATCTTCACCGTGATGTACCCCGGCGACGTCGGCGACCTCCCGAAGACGCTGGCGACCGTGCCGCACCCCGGCCTCAAGTTCGTCAGCGCCCGACACCAGTTCGAGTACGGCGCGTTCGACAACCAGCCGCCGACCCTCGCGTTCGTGCACCCCCAGCCGGAGCAGGTGCTCAACGTCAAGGAGCAGTTCGTGACCGTCGAGTGCCCCGACAAGGACCTCGCGCAGCTCACCATCAACGGGAAGCCGGCGCCCCTCTACAAGGGCAGCGTCTACCGCCTGAAGGTCGACCTCAACGAGGGCAAGCAGGAGCTCATCGCCACCGCCAGGGACAAGGCAGGCAACGAGACCAACGCCCGGGTGACCGTCACCGTCGACACCACCGCCCCGGCGCTGCAGGCCCAGCTCAAGTTGATCGTCGAAGGCCACGTCGAGGCGGGCAGCTCGGTGCTGATCGATGGGGTCGAGGTGTCGGTCGACGGCGGGGGCAACTACCGGGCGGAAGTGCCGGTGCGAAAGGGCCAGAAGAAGGTCGAGATCATCGCCATCGACCGGTCGGGCAACAAGTCGGTGACCGTGAAGACCCTCGGCGAGTGACCTCGGCTTGCGTGAGGGGGGGCGGGCTGCTAGGTGCGCGCCTCCCTCCGCTTCTGGAGGTCTACCCGCGGCGACGGTATCGCCCCGGACCACTGGCCCACGGCCATGTCCGAGAGAAGGAGCATCACCATGAAGGGTTTCATCGGCAAGAAGGCCGGCATGACGCAGATCTTCAACGACGAGGGCAACGCGGTCCCCGTCACCGTCATCGACGTCGGTTCCTGTGAAGTCGTCGGCAAGCGGACGATGGAGAAGGATCAGTACACGGCCGTCATCCTCGGGCTCGTCGACGCCAAGGAGAAGCACCTCACCAAGGCGCAGGTCGGCTCCTTCAAGAAGGCCGGCGCGAAGCTCAAGCGCATCGTGCGCGAGTTCCGCGTCGATGCCGCCGAGCTGGCGACCTACAACGTCGGCGACCCGATCAAGGTCGACGCGTTCTTCAAGGTGGGCGAACTGGTCGACGTCACGGGCATCACCAAGGGCCGTGGCTACCAGGGCGTCATGAAGCGCTGGAACTTCCGCGGCTTCGGTCAGACCCACGGTACCCACGAATACCGCCGCCACCCCGGCGCGATCGGTCAGCGCAAGACGCCGGGCCGCGTGTACCCGAACAAGAAGCTGCCGGGTCACGACGGCGTCGAGCAGGTCACCATGCAGAACCTGATGGTCGCCGGCGTGCTGCCTGAGAAGAACCTCCTCCTCGTGCGCGGCGGCGTCGCCGGCTCGAACAACGGCCTCGTCGTCGTCAAGCCGGCGATCAAGGGCTCGATGCGCGCAGCCCACAAGGCTGGCTTCACCGGCAAGATCAAGAAGCAGTAAGTCGTTGCGCCCGTCGCTCTCCTGGTCTCGCCACGCGCGGGGCGAGGGGAGCGACGTTTTTCTTTTCGTCATCGGAGGCCCCGCGATGTGGCGTCTGCGCTCGGTATGGCTCGTGGGCACCGTGCTGGTGGCCGCGTGTGGCTCGTCGGGACCCAAGCCGATTCAGCTCGGTGGCGTCTGCACGCCCGGGGACACCGTCGGCGTCTGCGCCTCGGGCCTGTGCGTCGCGCTCGACGACCAGTCGGGCTTTTGCACGGACGTCTGCACTGCCGACGACCAGTGTCCGGTGAACTTCCTGTGCCAGGCCGCGGGGCGTTACGGCCGCATCTGCCGCCCGCTGACTGGCTGCAAGGAAGAGGTCGACTGCCCGTCAGGCCACACCTGCAACCCGGACAGCGGCAATTGCTACATCGCGGTGAGCCGCTCGTTGTGCAGCCCCTGCCAGGACAGCAAGCAGTGCCCCACCGGGGGCGCCTGCTTCTCGGCGCTCGGCTCCGGCGAGCAGTTCTGCACCTCGCCGTGCGGCGCCGGCGACACCTGCCCCACCGGCTACGCCTGCCGTGAGCTCCCGGTGGGCCCTGAGAACGCGCTCGTGCGCCAGTGCGCGCCGGTGAACGAGACCTGCAACAACGGCCGGAGCCTCTGCGCGGCCTGCCAGGGCGACTCCGAGTGCGGCGGTCCCTTCGACCTGTGCGTGCGCAACGTCGTCTCGGGAGCGACCTTCTGTGGGCGTGACTGCAACCCGGTGAAGAACCTCTGCCCCGCGCCTGGCTGCGACCCGCTCAAGCTCGACTCGGCCGCCAACCCCGATTGCCCGGCCGCCTTCTCCTGCACCAACATCGGCAAGAGCGACGACCCGACGGTGGTCGGCCCGTACCAGTGCGTGCCCAACAGCAACAGCTGCGAGGGCTTCTGCGACACCACCGACCCCATCGGCCAGGTGGGGCAGTGCGGCCTGGGCAAGGTGTGCACCGGCAACGTGTGCAGCGGCGCCAGCGACGGCCGCATGTGCGGTCCCTGCGTCGACAACGATGATTGCCGGCGGGGCGGCTTCACCGAGAACCGTTGCATCGTGAACAACTGCACCAACTGCCCCTTCGCCGGCGAGGCCTTCTGCTCGACCCCGTGCGCGGACGACGCGGCGTGTGCGCGAACCTTCGGCGTCGGCTTCGTGTGCAAGCCCGTCGACGACCCCAGCGGCCCGCCCCGGAGCTACTGCATGCCCCAGCGCGGCACCTGCAAGTCGGGGCTCGGTCGCCTCGGCGAGAGCTGCTCCGTCGCCGGGGCCCAGGACTGCGTCACCGGGCTCTGCCTCGAGGCGGGTCTCAACGACTTCTGCTCCGCGCCCTGTACCGGCGACGGGCAGTGCGGCGACTCGCGCTTCCGCTGCTGCGAGCAGTCGGCGGTGACCGGCGGCTACGACTGCAGCCCCGAGCGCCGGTCCCCGGCCGGGCCCCTGTCAGGCATGGGGGTGTGCGCGCCGATCGGCGGCCTCTTCGGTGATGACTGCTCGCCGGGCCGGGCGCCCTGCCAGAGCGGCACCTGCCTCGACCTCGGCACCGCCCGGGTGTGCTC
>JBBRUE010000237.1:0-8789 GCA_038248085.1 Myxococcales bacterium
CACGATGTCGTAGCCGCGCCGGGCGAGGCGCAGGCTCAAGGCCCGCCCCACGCCACGGCTGCCGCCGGTGATGAGCGCCACGGGGGTCGTCATGGGCAGGCGAGTTAGCAGATGAAGTGTGAGAGAGTCTCCCCATGGCACAGGTCGACTGGCAGCAGCTCTTCGAGGCCGCCGATCGTGCGCGTCAGCGGGCCCACGCGCCGTACTCGAAGTTCCACGTGGGCGCGGCGATCCTCTGCGACGACGGGTCGATCAGCAGCGGCTGCAACGTCGAGAACGCCAGCTACGGGTTGACGGTGTGCGCCGAGCGCAACGCCGTCGGCGGCATGGTGCTGGGGGCGAAGAAGCCCGTCGCGGTGGCCATCGTCGTCGACTCGCGCGAGCCGACCCCGCCGTGTGGCATGTGCCGCCAGGTGCTGGCGGAGTTCGGCGCGGCGTCGATGCCCGTCGCCTCGCGCACCGTGGCGGGCCAGGAGGCGCGGTGGACGCTCGGCGAGCTGCTCCCCCACGCCTTCACGCGCTCATTCCTCTGAGCGGGCGCGCGGCGAGCTCGTCGAGCACCGCGGCCAGGCGTTCGAGATCGATGGGCTTGGTGAGGTAGGCGTCCATGCCGGCGGTGAGGCAGGTCTGGTCGTCGCCCTTCATCGCGTTCGCCGTCAGCGCGATGATCGGCAGGTGACCCCCGGTGGTGCCCTCCGCGAGGCGGATGCGGCGCGTGGCGTCGAGCCCGTCGAGCACCGGCATCTGCATGTCCATCAGCACCGCGTCCCACGGTTCGCGGCCCACGGCTTCCACTGCCAGCGCGCCGTCGGTGACGTGCTCCACCGTGTGGCCCAGCCGCTCGAGCAGCCGCTGCGCCAGCCGCGCGTTGATCGCGTTGTCCTCGGCGAGCAGCACCTTGAGCGCGCGCCGCGTGGGCCGCACCGCCGAGGGCGTCGACTTGAAGCCCTCCGCGGCCCCGGAGCGGAGCTGGGCGAGCGCCTGGGCCAGCTCCGTCGCCGCCACCGGCCGGGTCAGCACGCGGCGCACCCCCGCCGAGAGCAGCTCTTCCCGCGCGGGGCGGCTCGTGGTCCGCGTCAACAGCACCCGGCTGATGCGGTCGAGGCCGTCGTGCTGGCCCAGCGCTTCAGCCAGCTCGACGCCGCTGGTCTGCTCGAGCTCCTGGTCGACCACCAGCACGTGCACCGGCTCGCTCGCTTCGAGGAGCTGCCGCATCGCGCTCGACGCTTCGGCGAGGACCACCGCGTAGCCGAGGTGACCGAGCTGCCGCGCGGTGGCCGCCTGGGCGCTCGGGTGGTCGCTGACCACCATCACCCGCAGGCCGTTGGGCGGCGGGGCCAGCCGCGGCGCGTTGTCGCCCAACGGGAGCGCCAGCCACACGTGGAAGGTGCTGCCCACGTTCGGCGTGCTCTCGACCTCGATGCGGCCGCCCATCGCCTTGACCAGCTCCAGGGTGATGGTGAGCCCCAGCCCGGTGCCCCCGAAGCGACGGTTGGTGCTCCCGTCGGCCTGGGTGAAGGCGTCGAAGATCGACGTGATGCGATCAGGGGGAATGCCGATGCCGGTGTCGCGCACCTGGAGGTGGAGCCCCTCGCGCTCGAGGCGGGCCGTGACGCACACCTCGCCGCGCTCGGTGAACTTCACCGCGTTGCCCACGAGGTTGGTGACGATCTGCCCGACGCGCACCGGGTCGCCGACGAACTGATCGGGCATCGCGGGGTCGAGGTCCACCACCAGCTCCAGCGCCCGGGCATGCGCGCGGCTCGCCTGGTTGCGCACCGCCTCGAAGACGGCCTGGGAGAGCGAGAAGGGCACCCGCTCCAACTCCAGCCGGCCCGACTCGATCTTCGAGATGTCGAGGATGTCGTTGACGATCGCGAGCAGGTTCTGACCGGAGGTGTGCACCGCCTGGAGGTACTCGCGCTGCTCGGGGTTGAGCGGGGTCTCGAGCGCCAGCTGGGTCATGCCCAGAATGCCGTTGAGCGGGGTGCGGATCTCGTGGCTGGTGTTGGCGAGGAACTGCGACTTCACCTTGGAGGCAGCGATGGCTTCTTCGCGGCCGCGGCGCTGCTCGGCGATGTCCTGAATGGCGCCGAAGATGCGCACCGTCTTCCCGTCGACCTGCTCGGCCTGGCCCTGGTGACGGACCCACTGCCGGTGGCCCTTCGCGGTGATCACCTCGAGCTCGACGTCGTACGGCGCGCCGTCTTCGATGCAGGCGCGCAGCCGCTCGAGCAGCAGGTCCCCGTCCTCGCGGGCGTAGAAGCTGCCGACCATGTCGGGGCCGGGCACGAAGTCGACGGGCACTTCGTGGAGGCGCTTCACTTCGTCGCTCCACGTCATGTGCCGGCTGCGCACGTCGTAGTCCCACCCGCCGACCCGGGCGAGGCCACTCGCCTGCAGGAGCTGCTCTTCGCTGCGTCGCAGGCGCTGGGACGTCTCCTGGAGCGAGGTGACGTCGGTGGCCGCCGCGTAGAAGCGCCCGCCGTCGAGCGCCGCGGTCCACGACAGCCAGCGCCACTCGCCCGACTTCGCCTTGACCCGCGAGACCGCGCCCGCGGGGTGCCCTTCGCGGATGCTGCCCTGGGACAGCCCCGTCAGCTCGGGGCGGTCGTCCGGGTGCACGATGTTCGCGATGTCCACGCCCAGGAGGTCGAGAGGCTCGTAGCCGAACTGGCGGGTCCACGAAGGCGAGAGCTCTTCGATGAACCCGTCGGCGCTGCACACCATCGCCAGGGTGTCGGAGAGCGAGAAGAGCCGCTCGTACTTGGTGGCCCGTTCCAGCGCCCGCTCGCGCTCGCGCTGGGAGCTGACCTCGGGGGACACGTCGCGGGTCACCGCGCTGACGCGGCTCGGCACTCCATCGGCGTCTCGCACCAACTCGAAGAGCGTGCGCAGCCAGATGCGCCTCCCGTCGATGCTCGTGAGCTGGGCCTGCCAGGGGAGGGTGCTGCCGGTGCCGAGCAGCTCGTGGAGGTGGCGCTCGTAGATGACGCGCTCATCGGCCGAGAGAGGGCGCAGCGCGTCTTCGTGGGCGTGCCTTACCTCGGTGAAGCCACCGCCGAGGAGCTGGTGGAACTCCTTCGACCAGCTGACCACCAGGGTGGCGAGATCGAGCTCCCAGGTGCCCATGCTCGCCAGCCGCAGCGCGTCTTCGAGGGACTTCCGGTGCTCGGCCAGGCCGCGCTGATCGCTGAGCCGGTCGAGGGCGACGCTGATCATGATCGCCAGTTGCGCCGCCGCGACACGCGCCTCGCCGTCGATCGCCGGGGGGGCCTTCGAGAGCGCGAAGAGCAGGCCCAGCGGCTCGACGCCGGAGTCCAGCGGCACGCAGAACGTATGGCGGTAGCCCCAGGCCCAGAGCTGCTGTTCGACGGGGCCGTCCTCGGGCACCAGCGGCCCCTCGAACTCGACCTGGTCGCCGCGCAACAGCCCCAGCAGCCGGCCCGGCGTCAACGTCAACGACGGGGCCGTCAGGTCCTGGGAGGGCAACCGGAGCGACCAGGCCCCCGTGCGATCGCGCGTCATCAGCGCGCCTGCGTCGACCTTGAGCACCGAGGCCACGGCCGATGTGCCCAGCCGCTCGACTTCCCCCGCGTCGCGCGCGTGCAGCAGCCACGTCACCAGCTCCGAGAGGTCGAGCGCCCGCGAAGCCCGGACCTGGATCTCTGCCATTCGCGAGTCGGCCTGGGCCTGCTCCCGCCGCTGCCAGAGGCTCCAGGCGATCAACGGCAGCACCAGCTCGAGGGCCGCCCCGTTGACGGGGCCGTCGCCTTCCACGGCCCCGAGGAGGGTCCCCTCCCACGCCAGCGGCCGCGACCAGCGGGTCGGCGATGACGTGCCGGGTGCCGAAGGACCCGTGGGGTTGGGGTGAAGGGAGAGCGACGTCGCCCCCACCGCCACGCGGATCCGCTCGATGGCGTCGGGCCACCGCTCGCTTCGAGCGAGGAGCTGACACAGCTCAGCGAGATCAGTCGGGGTCACCAGGTCCTCTCTAGGCAAAGGCTGGACCACTCAGGCGGCGGGCGCAATCCGGTGGCCGTCAGCCTGATACTGCTTGAGCTTGCGGAAGAGGGTGGCCTGGCCGATGCCCAGTCGCTCGGCGGTGCGGGCGCGGCTCCCCCGCTCGGCGCTCAGCGTGTCGAGAATGGCCTGGCGTTCGATCTCCGCGAGGGTGCGGCGCTCGCCGGTGCCCCGGGCCGGGGTGGCCTGCCGCGCCACGTCGGGCGGGAGATCAGCCAGCTCGATGCGCTTGCCGGGGGCCAGCACGAGGGCGCGCTCCATGGCGTTCATCAGCTCGCGCACGTTGCCTGGCCAGGGGTGGGCGAGGAGCGCCCGCGAGGCCTCGGGCGAGAGCTCCTTGAGGGGCAGCTTCTCGCGAGCCGCGGCGTGGGCGAGGGCCTGGCGCGCGAGGGGGAGCAGGTCTTCGGGCCGCTCGCGCAGGGCCGGCACCTGGAGCTCGATCACGCGCAGGCGGAAGAAGAGATCTTCGCGGAACCGGCCGGCCTTCACCTCGGCGGCGAGGTCGCGGTGCGTCGCCGCCACCACCCGCACGTCGATGCTCCGCGTCTTGTTCTCGCCCACGCGGCGCACTTCGCGCTCCTGCAGCACGCGCAGCAGCTTGCTCTGCATCGGCAGCGGCAGCTCCGCCACCTCGTCGAGCAGGAGCGTGCCCCCCTTCGCCGCCTCGAAGAGCCCGGCGCGATCCGCGGTGGCGCCGGTGAAGCTGCCGCGCGCGTGGCCGAAGAGCTCGCTCTCGATCAGCGACTCGGGCACGGCGGCGCAGTTGATCGCCACGAAGGGCCCGGCTTGCCGCGCCGAGGCCTCGTGAATGAGCCGGGCCACCCGTTCCTTGCCCGCGCCCGACTCGCCCTGGAGCAGCACCGAGGTGTCCACCGAGGCCACGCGGCGGGCCTGCGCCAGCAGGGCGCGCATGGTGTCACTGCGCGTCACCAGGCCGGCGTCGGCGTGCTCGGCCTCGAGCTCGCGGCGGCGCAGCGCCAGGCGGCGGTCGACCTTCTTGAGCTGGGTCTGCAGCGTCGTGAGCGCCTCGTTGAGACAGTCGCTCTCGTAGAAGGTGAAGAACGCCTGCTGCGCGGCCGGCCAGTCTTCGCGGAAGCGCCCCACCATGCGGCACACCGCGTCGCCCTTGCCGCGGCACGACTCCTCGACGCAGTACACGGTGCGGCCGTGGGCCTTCGAGAGGTAGCCCGAGGCGAAGCCCGCCAACGTCCAGCACACGCACTCGTCGGCGCGACCCTGGTGCAGCAGGTGCTGCTCGGCCTCGTAGCTCTCGTGCCACACCGCCTCGGCGAAGGGCGCCGGGTGGTGCGTCGACTTCTTCACCGGCTCGAAGATCACCATGCCGTGCAGCCGGTGCAGCCGCCCCCCCGCCACCCGCCACTCGCGCTCGTCGTCCCAGGGAATGGCGGTCTTCATCGCCTCGGCCACCCGGTAGCCGTGCGTGTACCCGAAGCGGGTGAAGATCGATCGCGCGCCCGCCATGCCGAAGGCGCCGATGAGCTGACTGCGCAAGAGCCCCATCGCCACCGCGTCGAGCAGCAGCACGCGTTCCCCCGCGAAGGTCATCACCCCGCCGTCGGGGTCGAAGTCGAAGACGTCGGTCAGCCGGAGGTTGCGGGCGCGCATACGGTGGCTCTCAAAATGGGAGTGACGGGTACCGAAAAGAGAGTAACGCGCTCGGGGAAGCCGGGCCAGCCGGGGAGGGGCGGCCGGTTGCGCGTGGCACGTGGGGTGCTGAGGGTGGGGCCGATGATGACCCTCAGGAAGTCCGCTGAACGCGGCGGCGCGAATCACGGTTGGCTCGACACCAGGCACACCTTCTCTTTCGCGGACTACGCCGACCCGCGGCACGAGGGCTTCCGCGCGTTGCGGGTGATCAACGAAGACAAGGTGCTCCCGGGGCGCGGCTTCGGCACCCACGGGCACCGGGACATGGAGATCATTTCGTACGTGCTGGAGGGCGGCCTCGGGCACCAGGACTCCACCGGCAGCGGCGGGGTGGTCCAGCCCGGCGACGTGCAGCGGATGAGCGCGGGCACCGGGGTGCGACACTCGGAGATGAACGCCTCGAAGGAGGCGCCGGTGCACTTCCTCCAGATCTGGATCATCCCCGACGAGGAAGGCGTGACGCCGTCGTATGAAGAGAAGCGCTTCACCACGGTAGAGAAGCAGGGGCGGCTGCGGTTGGTGGCCTCGCCCGACGGCGCCGAGGGCAGCGTGCGCATTCACGCCGACGCGAAGCTCTACGTGACGCTGCTCGACGCGGGCGAGTCAGCCTCGCTGGCGCTGGCGAAGGGCCGGCACAGCTGGGTGCACGTGGCGCGCGGCGAGGTGAAGCTCAACGGCCAGGCGCTGTCGGCCGGGGACGGCGCCTCGCTGTCCGACGAGGCGAAGGTGACCCTCGAGGGGGTGCGCGGCGCCGAGGTGCTGGTGTTCGACCTCGCCTGACTACGCCTTCTTCGGGAACCACGGGATCAGCATCGACGTGCGTCGCTGGTGCTCCGCGTAGTGCGGGCGGCGCGCCAGCGAGCGCTTCTCGGCCATGGGGATCGACGCCCCGACGAAGAGCGCGACCATCGCCACGAAGCCCGCCGCCGTCCACCAGGGGGCGCCCGCGGCGACGCCGAACAGCAGCAGCCCCAACCAGAAGCTGATCTCGCCGAAGTAGTTCGGGTGCCGCGACCACCCCCACAGTCCGACGTTGCAGATGTCGCCACCGTGGCCCTCCCGCATGCCCATGCGGAAGTCGCGGAGCTGCTCGTCGGCCACCGTCTCGATCACGATCGCCGCGAGGGTGACCACGGCCGCCACCACGTCGAGCGCGCCGAAGCCCGTGGGGTTGGCCACCAGCGCCGCGTGCAGCGGGAGGATGCCGAGGAACACCATCACCGTCGGGAAGAAGTGCAGCGCGCTGAAGCTCACCAGCCAGTACAGCTTGCCGGTCTGGGTGCGGAAGCCGACGTAGCGCCAGTCTTCGTGCTTGAGCCCCGCCCAACTGCGCGCCCAGTTGAAGGTCAGGCGCAGCGCGTAGAGGAAGATGAGGGCCAGCACCACGCCCTGGCGCAGGGTGAGGCCTTGCGCGCTGCCGGGCCCCAGCGCGAGCCACGCGGCGATGCTCGCCGGGGCGACGCTCCAATAGGGATCGTAGAGGCTGGTGTTGTCGAAGCTTCGCGAGAAGACGAAGACGGTGACGGTAGCGGCGGTGTCGGCGAGCGCGATGACCCACAGCGGGTGCCAGCCCGGAAACACCTGCACCACCACCGAGGCCACCACGTGCGCGATCACGTACACGAAGCCGACGAGGGCAAACCCAGACCACGGACGCACGGCGACGACGGGGGCGTTCATTGCGCGCGTGGCCAAAGCACGGGCGCAGGCGTCGAGGCCAGCGAAACCAGCCGGTGTGCTATCGACCTCCCACGATGTCTGCCGAAGCCCCACCGCCCTCGTGGCTCCTCATCTCGGTGCTCTTCAGCAGCTTCCCGATGGAGGAGTCGCTGGCCCTCGCGCTGCATCGCGTCGCGATGGACCTCTACCGCCGCGGCGAGGGCCTGGGCGTCGTCGACCACGGGCTCGCCCACGGCCAGGTGAAGAACACCCGGAAAGAAGCGGCCATCGGCACCATCACCGGCCCCGTCTTCGAGGCCGAGATGGAGACCGAGCGCGGCAAGGGCGAGGTGCGCTTCATTCTCACGCGCCAGGGCCTCGAGCTGATGGGCGGGCACGAGCCGGCGCCGAAGTCGTCGCGGTACCTGAACTGACCGTCCGGCCTGGGCGCCCTTCGCCCCTTGCGTCTGTGACGCGCCGCGATACGTACAGCGCATGAACCTCAACGTGCTGCTGCTCGAAGGCATCCACTCCGTCGCGGAACAGGCGTTGGTGGCCGCAGGTCACACCGTGCGCCGGGTGAACGGGGCGTTGAAGGAAGACGAGCTCATCGCGCAGCTCGACGGCGTGCAGATGCTCGGCATCCGCTCGAAGACCAACGTGACCAGGCGGGTGCTCGAGTCGGGCGCGGCGAAGGGCCTGCTCTCGGTCGGCGCCTTCTGCATCGGCACCAATCAGATCGCCCTCGACGCGGCGATGAAGCGCGGCGTCGCGGTGTTCAACGCGCCGTTCTCGAATACCCGCAGCGTGGCCGAGCTGGTGATCGCGGAGATCATCTCGCTCTCGCGCGAGCTGGGCGATCGCACCACCGAGATGCACCAGGGCGTGTGGCGCAAGACCGCCACCGGCAGCAAGGAAGTGCGCGGCAAGACGCTGGGCGTCGTCGGCTACGGCCACATCGGCACGCAGGTCGGCATCCTCGCGGAGTTCTTCGGCATGCGCGTGCTGTTCTTCGACGTCGCCTCCAAGCTCCCGCTGGGCAACACCCAGTCGATCTCCACCCTCGAGGCGCTGCTCAGCCAGTCCGACTTCGTCACGCTGCACGTGCCCGAGACCCCGCAGACGAAGCTGATGATCGGCGCGAAGGAGCTGGCGTCGATGAAGAAGGGCGCCTGCCTGATCAACGCCAGCCGCGGCACGGTGGTCGACATCGGGGCGCTGGCCGAGGCGATCAAACGCGATCACCTCCACGGCGCGGCCGTCGACGTGTTCCCCGAGGAGCCGGAGTCGAGTGACGCCAAGGGCTTCAAGACCGCGCTCCAGGGCTTGCACAACGTCATCCTCACTCCGCACATCGGCGGCTCGACCATCGAGGCCCAGGAGAACATCGGCCGCGAGGTGTCCGAGAGCCTCAACCGCTACGCGTCGATGGGCGCGAC
>JBBRUE010000238.1:0-8789 GCA_038248085.1 Myxococcales bacterium
ACGGGCTTCTTCGCAGCGACGGGCTTCTTCGCAGCGACGGGCTTCTTCGCAGCGACGGGCTTCGTCGCGGCGATGGGCCCCTTCGCAGTGACGGCCGGCTTCGCCTTCGACGGGGACTGCTTGTTCGACCCCTTCGCAGTGGTGGTCTCGGTCGCCTGCTGCGCGGTGGTCAGCTCGACCCCGTCGTGCCGGCCCTTGATGCGCATCTTCTTGTCGTTCGGGTAGAGCACCCGCGCGCACGCGTCGAGCACGGCCTGGGCACCTTCACCGGTGGCACCCGAGAGTTCGAAGACCTTCACGCCGCGCGCCTGCATCGCGGCGACGAAGGGCGGCAACGCTTCCCGGGCGTGCGGGAGATCGAGCTTGTTGGCCACCACGAGCTGCGGCTTGTCGGCCAGCAGCTTGCTGTAGACCTGCAGCTCGCGGTTGATGGTGTCGAAGTCGTCGACCGGGTCGCGGCCCTCGTCGGCGGCGCTGAGGTCGACGAGGTGCACCAGCACCCGGCACCGCTCGACGTGGCGGAGGAACTGGTGACCCAGCCCGTGACCCTCGCTGGCGCCCTCGATGAGCCCGGGAATGTCGGCCACCACGAAGCTCTTGCGGTCGCGGTAGTCGACGACGCCGAGGTTGGGGACGAGCGTGGTGAACGGGTAGTCGGCCACCTTCGGCCGCGCGTGCGAGATGCGGGTGATGAAGGTGCTCTTGCCCGCGTTGGGGAAGCCGATCAGCCCGACGTCGGCGATGAGCTTGAGCTCGAGCAGCAGCCGCTTGTCTTCGCCCTTGAGGCCGTCCTTGGCGAAGCGGGGCGTCTGGCGGGTCGAGGTGGCGAAGTTCATGTTGCCCCACCCGCCCCGGCCGCCCCTGGCCACGACCCACAGCTCGCCGGGAGTGGAGAGATCCTTGAGCAGCTCGCCGGTGGCCTCGTCGATCACCAGGGTGCCCAGGGGCGCCTTGAGCACGAGGTCTTCGCCCGCGCGGCCATTCATGTCGCTGCCCATGCCGTGCTGGCCGGAGCGACCGATGTGCTGCTGCTGGAAGCGGAAGTCGAGCAGCGTGGTCAGCTGGGAATCAGCCTCGAAGAGGACCGAGCCGCCGTTGCCGCCGTCGCCGCCAGAGGGGCCGCCCTTGTCGATGTACTTCTCGCGATGAAACGCGACTGCGCCATTGCCGCCGTCGCCGGCCTTCACGTGAATCTGGACCTGATCGACGAATTTCATGGGTGCACCCTGAAAAATGAAACAGGCGCCCAGGCCCGCATGCGTCACAAGGACACACACGAGCTCGGCGCCTGATCAACCAGCGAAGCGAAGCGTTAGTTCGCGGCGGCCGGCGCGGGGGCCGGGTAAACGGAGACCTTCTTGCGGTCCCGGTCGTAGCGCTCGAACTTCACCACGCCGTCGATCGTCGCGAACAGCGTGAAGTCGCGACCGACCTTCACGTTGGTGCCCGGGTGGATCTTCGTGCCGACCTGGCGAACGATGATGGTCCCGGCGGTGATGGTCTCGCCGCCGTACTTCTTCGTTCCGCGGTACTGCGGGTTCGAGTCACGCCCGTTGCGCGATGAACCTTGTCCCTTTTTGTGTGCCATGGGTGCGAATCTCCTGGTTAGGCCGAGATCGAGGTGATCTTCACCTCGGTGAAGGGCTGCCGGTGCCCGCGCAGGCGGGTCCAGCCTTCCTTCTCTTTGCGGAAGTGCAGAACACGACGAGCCTTGGCCTGGCGGAGGATCTTCCCCACCACCTTGGCGCCAGCGACGGTCGGCTTGCCGACCTTCGGCGCTTCGTTGCCGCCGATCATCAGCACCTCGTCAAACTTCAGCTCGGCGCCAGAGTCTCCCCCCACCTTTTCGATGCGGAGAACATCGCCTTCGGCAACCCGGTACTGCTTGCCACCTGTCCGAATGACAGCGTACATCGTTATAACCTCACGGTTTCGTTCGAGAATCGTTCACAGTCACCGGCTTGCGACTGGAAAGGACGGCCGCCATAAGCCATGCAGGCGCGGCCGTCAAGCAGCCCATGCCAATGGATCAGACGTCAGCCATCCATTCCTTCAGGGCTGGAACGGTCTTGGCGGCCCAGACCCTGGAGGTCCGTTCCTTCACGAAGGCCGCCACGATGGCGTCGGTGAGGGTCGAGGCGCGGGTGGTGAGCTCGAGGCGCTCGGTCACCTTGTCGTCCTCTTCCTCCTGGAGGAGCGTGGGCAGCCTGGCGGAGCGGATGTCGAAGAACTCCGCGTCGAGGGCGTAGTCGAACACCAGCTCGTTCCACGTCAGCTGGACCTTGGCGCTGTGCACCAGCAGGCCCTTGCCGAGCGCGTGCTTGACCAGCTTCGCGTAGGGCGAGGTGACGCCCTTCACGGTGGCCTCGGTGACGTCGCCGCTGGCCGCGCGGAGGCCGAGCTTGCCGTTGAAGACGACGGAGACGGGCTTGCCGTCGACCGAGAGGAGGGGCTCGGTCGACTCGCTCTTCCACAGCAGCCAGGTCAGGCACTCGCGCCCCAGCCACGTGCGGCCGCGCAGCAGCGCTTCCTGGGCCTTGGCCAGCTCCGCGGCCGAGGGGTCCTTCTCTTCGGTGGTGGCCTGACCGTCGACGCCGGTGTCTCCGCGCATGAACGCGGTCTCGGCACTCACCTTCGATTTGCGGGCGGCCATGTCAGTTCGACTCCGGGAAGAGCTCTTTGGTGGGGACGAGGGCGTCGAGCTGGGCGGGGGTGAGGAAGGCCGCCGGCACGCGGGGGATGAGCTTCACCTCGAGGGTCGACTCGAGGCAGGCCTGCGCCTCTTCGACGACGGTGCGGGAGGTGGCCCAGATGAAGACGTCGCGGGAGGTGAGATCGAAGCTGATCTCGAAGACCTTGCTGACCGGGGCCTGCTTCGCGCGGAGCGCCTTCTTGAGCGACTCCTTCTGCTCGGCCTTCTCGCGGCGCCCGGGGGGCCGGCTGTTCTTCTGCTCGAAGGCCTGGCTCCACTGCAGCAGGCCGGCGCGCATGGCGTTGGCCGGCACCTTGAGGCGATCGACGCGCCAGGAGAAGAGCGCGTGGTTGCCCAGGAAGAGGTTCCCGGCGGCGAACTCGGTGCGATCGGGCGCCTCGAGCTCGACGAAGCCGGCCGCGCGCTCGTCTTCACTCTTGGGGTCGATCGGCTCGAAGGCCGTCTTGCCGAGCCCCTTCTGGAGCCACTTCTTCACGTCTTTGGGGACATCGCCTTCCAGTTGGAAGCGCGCGAGATTCACAGAACCACGACGAATCGGCATGCGGCCTTGTCGTCGTTCGCTGCGTTCCCGGTCAAGGCTTTTGGGGCTTCACTTCGGCCCAGAAGACGCCGCGGAAGTCGCCCAGCTCGAAGCCGAGCGCCGCGTCGTTCGGGTAGGTCGCCTTCAACTTCGCCTCGAGCCCGGGCGCGACGGTCTTGCCGTGGCAGACGAGGCAGGGGGCGGCGGTCCAGATGGGCTCCGCGTAGCCCACGACGCCGTCGGGCAGCGTCACCACCCGGCTGGTCTCGGTGCCGCTCTTCTCTTTCGAGAGCTCGAGCATGGCCTTCTCGAGCCACGGCTTCGGGGCGTTGGCGGGGTTGCGGAGCTTGAAGGCGCTGCGGCCGACGGTGACCGACGCGGTCGACGACGCTTTCGCCAGCTCGGGAGCGCGGCTGCGGCACACCTCGATGGCCGCCTCGGGGGAGGTCTCGAGGGCCTTGAGCAGGGTCTCCTTGAGGGTCTTCTTGAAGGGGTTCACCGCGCCCTTCGCCTGCTCGAGGGGGGACGGCGCGGCAGCGAGGAGGAGGACGAGCGGGATCGCGAACATGCGTCTTGGAGCCGCCGGTGCGTCGCGCGGTTCTCTTTTCGGCCCGCGCGGAGGATAAGCGCGGCATGGATCGCCGACTCGCCTTCCTCACTGCCTTCCTCGGGTTCACCGGCGTCGCGCTCGGTGCGCTCGGCGCCCACGCCGTGAAGGGGGCCGTCGAAGGCCTCGCCGACAGCGCCCAGCGGCTGACCTGGTGGGAGATCGGCGCCCGCTACCACCTGGTGCACGCGCTCGCGGTCGGGCTGGTCGCGGTGCTCTCGGCGCACGTCTCGAGCCGCTTCCCGATGTGGGCGGCCGGGCTCTTCACCCTCGGCACCTTCCTGTTCTCGGGGAGCCTGTACGTGATGGCGCTGACCGGCGTGCGCACGCTGGGCATGGTGACGCCGCTGGGCGGGCTGTGCTTCCTCGCCGGCTGGCTGGCCCTCGGGTTGGGGGCGCGGGGCCTGGGTCGGCAGAAAGAAGCCCCTCGTCCCGGCGAGCCGTAATATTCGCCTCGCCATGGCACGACGCATTCCCCTGCTCGATCTCTCGCACTACACCCGCGGAACGCCGCAGGAGCGAGACACCTTCGTGAAGGCCTGGGGCGACGGACTCAAGGAGTTCGGCTTCGTCTCGATCATCAACCACGGGGTGGACCCCGACGTCATCGCGCGCACCTACGAAGACGCGGCGCGGTTGTTCTCGCTGCCGATCGACGTGAAGACCCGGTGCGACGTCCCCGGCGGCGGCGGGCAGCGCGGGTACACCAGCTTCGGCAAGGAGCACGCGAAGAACCGTACCGTCGGTGACCTCAAGGAGTTCTGGCACGTCGGCCGCGATCTCCCCGCGAGCAGCACGCGTCGCTCGGCCTACGGCGAGAACCAGTTCCCCCCGGAGCTGCCGGGCTTCAAGACGAACTCCCTGGCGCTCTTCGACGCGCTCGACGCGGCGGCGGCGGTGATGCTGCGCGCGCTGGCCGACTACTTCGTGCTGCCGCGCGAGACGTTCGCCGACATGGCGCACGACGGAAACTCGGTGCTGCGCATCATCCACTACCCGCCGCTGCAGGACCGGTTCATTCCCGGCGGCGTGCGCGCGGCGGAGCACGAAGACATCAACCTCATCACCCTGCTGTGCGAGTCGACGGCCTCGGGCCTGGAGATCCTCACCCGCCAGGGCGAGTGGCTCGCGGTGGACGCGCTCAAGGGGCAGATCGTCGTCGACTCCGGCGACATGCTCTCGCGCATCACCAACGAGGTGATTCCCTCGACGACCCACCGCGTGGTGAACCCGCCCACGCACGCGGAAGATGTAGTGCGCTACTCGATGCCGTTCTTCGTGCACCCGTACCCGGATTGCCTGCTCAAGGTCTTCGACCAGTGCGTGACGCCGGCGAACTCCAGGCGCGCCCCCGACATCACCGCGGACGCCTTCCTGCGGCAGCGGCTGCGCGAGATCGGCCTCATCAAGTGAAGTGGTGGGCGGTGGTGGCCGTGCTCGGGCTCGGATCGTTCGCCCGGGCCGACGCGCCCGCACGTCCGGGGTTGATCGGGTCATTGCACCTGTACCCGATGACGTCGTTCCCCGATCTCCTCGGGGGAGCGGTCACCGTGCACCTCATTCCGTGGGTCGACGTGCAGGGCGGGCTCTCGGCGTTCCCCGGGCGCTTCGGGTGGTGGGTGCGTGGCGGGCCGCGGTTCCTCGTGCTCGACAGCCGCGACGATCAGCACCACGGCCTGACCTGGCGGGTGTCGGTGCTCGCGGGCTACCGGGCGTTCCGCGACGCGAAGGCCGACGCCGCCGGTTTCTCTGGACTGCTCTCGACAGACTTCACGCACTTCTTCCGCGAGCACCTGGGCCTGTCGATCCAGGCGGCCTGCGGCGGGCTCTACGACGCGGCGGGGAAGCGGGTGCTGCCCGAGCTCCGGCTGGGCGTGGGCATCACCTTCTGAGAGAGTGGCCGCCCGTCAGAACGAGGACCGAGCCCCGTCATCGCCCCATGTCGATCTCTCCCCCACAAGCCGCACGCGCGCTGGCGCTCACCGACGAAGCCTTGATGCTCGAGTGCGACGAGCAGTTCTTCATCGCCTCCGGGCCCGGCGGGCAGCACCGCAACAAGACCGAGACCGGCGTGCGACTCACGCACCGGCCCACCGGACTCACCGTCACCGCGACCGAGCGGCGCAGCCAGCTGCAGAACCGCGGCGTGGCCCTCGAGCGGCTGCGCAGCGTGTTCACCAAGCTCTCGTTCGTTCCCGTGAAGCGCGTCGCGACCAAGCCCTCGCGCGGCTCGAAGCGCCGCCGGCTCGAAGGAAAGCGCATCACCTCCGAGAAGAAGCAGAACCGGCGCGGCGGTGGGTTCGACTGAAGCGGCTCAGCCCTTGAGCTTCTGCTCGAGCAGCTCGTTGATGATCCTGGGGTTGCCCTTCCCCTTCATCGACTTCATCACCTGGCCCACGAAGAAGCCGAGCATCTGCAGCTTGCCGGCCCGGTAGGCCTCGACGTTCTTCGGGTTGGCCGCGAGGATCTCGTCGATCACCTTCTCGAGCGCGCCGGTGTCGGAGACCTGGGCGAGGCCCTTCCTGGCGATGACGTCGGCCGGCTCGGCACCCGAGGCGAACATCTCGGCGAGCACTTCCTTGCCGGCGTTCTGCGAGATGGTCCCCACGTCGATGGCCGCGAGCAGCGCCGCGAACTGCGCCGGCGAAAACTTCACCGCGTCGGGCTTCGCGCCGGTGTCGTTCATCACCCGCGAGACCTCACCAATGAACCAGTTCGAGACCTTCTTCGCCTCCCCACCCACCGCCGCGTGACAACGCTCGAAGAGCTCGGAGAAGGCCCGCTCGGCCGTCAACACGCCCGCGTCGTACTCGGAGAGCCCGAGCTGCTCGACGTAGCGGCGGCGGCGCGCCCGCGGCAACTCGGGGAGCGCCGCCTTCACCCGCGCGATCTCCTCGGCCGAGACCAGCAGCGGTGGGAGATCGGGCTCGGGGAAGTAGCGGTAGTCGTGCGCGTCTTCCTTGCTGCGCATCGAGCGCGTCTCACCGCGGTCGACGTCGAAGAGCCGCGTCTCCTGCACGATGGTGCCGCCCGACTCGATGACCTCGACGTGGCGCGCGATCTCGGCGTCGATGGCCAGCTTGATGTTGCGGAACGAGTTGAGGTTCTTGAGCTCGCAGCGCGTGCCGAAGACCTCGGCGCCCTTGCGCATCACCGAGACGTTGGCGTCGCAGCGAAAGCTCCCCTCCTCGAGGTTGCCGTCGTTGACCCCGACGTACACGAGGATGTCGCGCAGCAGCTTGAGGTACTCGACGGCTTCATCGGCGCTGCGGAGATCGGGCTCGCTGACGATCTCCAGCAGCGGCGTACCGGCGCGGTTCAGGTCGACCAGCGAGAGCCCGTCGGCCGCGTCGTGCACCGACTTCCCCGCGTCTTCCTCGAGGTGAATGCGCAGGATGCGCACCCGCTTGCCCGCGACGTCGAGGGTGATGCCGCCGCCCTCGCAGATCGGGAACTCGTACTGGGTGATCTGATAGCCCTTGGGGCTGTCAGGGTAGAAGTAGTGCTTCCGCGACCACTCGCTCTTCTCGTTGACGCGGCACTCCAGGGCGAGGCCGGTGCGCACGGCGAGCTCGACCACGCGCGCGTTGAGCACCGGGAGCGCGCCGGGGAACGCGAGGCAGACCGGCGTGGTGTGGGTGTTCGGCTCGTCACCGAAGGCGAGGCCCGCGCTCGAGAAGAGCTTGCTGGCGGTGAGCAACTGCGCGTGCACCTCGAGCCCGATGACCGCCTGGAAGTCGGAGATCATCGAGGGGGACTACACGTCACGAGATCGCGCTCGCGCTCGAGGGCCCGGGCCGTGCGCAGCAGGGTCGCCTCGTCGAAGGGCTTGCCGAGCAACTGGGCGCCGATGGGCAACCCCTGCGACGACTTCGCGGTCGGCACCGAGAGGCCCGGGAGCCCCGCCAGGTTGCAGGGGAGCGTCAGCACGTCCATCAGGTACATCGCGAGGGGATCGTCGAGCTTCTCGCCGAGCTTCCACGCACAGGTCGGGGAGGTCGCGCTGAGCAGCACGTCGACGTCAACGAAGGCCGCGTCGAAGTCGCGGCGGATCAGCGTGCGCACCCGCTGGGCCTTCACGTAGTACGCGTCGTGGTAGCCGGACGAGAGCGCGAAGGTGCCGAGCATGATGCGGCGCTTCACCTCGGGCCCGAAGCCCTCGGCGCGGGAGCGCTCGTAGAGGTCCTTGAGCTGTCGCGCGTCCTGGGCGCGGTGGCCGAAGCGCACCCCGTCGTAGCGGGCGAGGTTCGACGACGCCTCGGCGGGGGCGATCACGTAGTAGGCGGCGAGGGCGTACTTGGTGTGCGGCAGCGTGACTTCGAGCACCGTCGCGCCGGCCGCTTCGAGCGTCTTCGCGGCCTCGCGGATCGCGCTCGACACCTCGGGATCCATGCCCTCGACGAAGTACTCGCGGGGCAGCCCGATGCGCAGCCCCTTCACCCCGTCTTCCAGCGTGGCGCAGAAGTCGGGCACGGCGACGTCGGCGGAGGTCGCGTCGAGGGGGTCGCGCCCGGCGATGGCCTGCAGCAACATCGCCACGTCGCGCACCGTGCGCCCGAGCGGGCCGATCTGATCGAGCGAGCTCGCGTAGGCCGCCACCCCGTTGCGCGAGACGCGGCCCCACGTGGGCTTGAGCCCCACCACGTTGCACAAGGCCGCGGGCTGGCGAATGGAGCCGCCGGTGTCGCTGCCCAGCGCGCCGAAGACCTGCCGGGCCGCGACCGCCACCGCCGAGCCGCCGCTGCTCCCGCCCGGAGTCCGCTCGAGGTCCCAGGGCATCGTCTGGGAACTGGTCCCCTTCAAAGCGAATCAGCAACGCCGCACGGCCGATGCGCTGGAAAGCTTCGTCGTAACTACGCTCTGCCCAGAGACTGACTATCCAGTGAGGCCGTGCGCGCCCGCAAGCGAAGAGCGGCAGGTCGTTGCGCTCGCTCTGCTGTCCAGTAACG
>JBBRUE010000239.1:0-8785 GCA_038248085.1 Myxococcales bacterium
CGAGGAGTGGATTCTGGCGGCCGAGTACCTGCTCGACGGCGGCAACGATCAGGTCGTGCTGTGCGAGCGAGGCATTCGCAGCTTCGACAACACCCTGCGCAACACCCTCGATCTCGCGGGCATGGCCTGGGTCAAGGAGCGCTCGAAGCTCCCGGTGATCGTCGACCCCTCGCATTCCACCGGCGTGCGCTCGCTGGTGGTGCCGATGGCGCTCGCCGCCGCGGCCGCCGGCGCCGACGGCATCATGGTCGAGGTGCACCCCACCCCGGAGACCGCGCTGTGTGACGGCAAGCAGGCGCTGCCGCCCGCGATGTTCGCGCAGTTGATGAAGACGCTCCCGGCCCTGCTCGACGCCACCGGGCGCTCGCTGGCCCACGCCGAGCCGCTGGCCGTCGTCGGAGGTGCGCGATGAGCGAGCAGGTCCACCAGATGTTCAGCCAGATCGCGCCGCGCTACGACGCGACCAACGACATCCTCTCCATGGGCGTGCACCGGCTGTGGCGCCGCGTGGCCGTGCAGCGCTCGGGCGCGGCGCCAGGCGACTCGGTGCTCGACTGCGCGACGGGCACCGGCGATCTCGCCCTCGCCTTCAAGCGCGTGGTGGGCCCCGCTGGCGCGGTGATCGGCACCGACTTCAACGCCGACATGTTGTCCTTCGCGCCGAAGAAGGCGCAGCAGGCGGGGCTCGAGGTGAAGTTCGAGGTCGCCGACGCGATGAAGCTCCCCTACGAGAACGCGCGCTTCACCGTGGCGTCGATCTCGTTCGGCATCCGCAACGTCGACGACCCAAAGGCCTGTGTCGCGGAGCTCGCCCGGGTGGTGAAGCCCGGCGGCCGCGTGGTGGTGCTGGAGTTCGGGCAGCCGAAGGGCCTGTTCGGCATGCTCTTCCGCTTCTATGCGAAGCACGTGATGCCCCTGCTGGGCCAGCTGCTGACCGGGAGCCGCGCCGCCTACGAGTACCTCCCGCGCACCATGGCCGCGTTCCCCGCTGGCGATCGGTTCACCGCGATGATGAACGAGACCGGCCGCTACGCGAAAGCCGAGGCGCACCCGCTGCTGTGGGGCCTCGCCTACGTGTACGTCGGCACCGTGGCCTGAACGGCTCGCGGATCCGCTTCACGGGCGTCCTCTCTTCTATGAGGGGCCGGCCGGCGGCGTCGCGGCGAAGCGGCGCTGCACCCAGCGCGAGACCAGCGAGAGACCGATCACCGCCACGCCCGCGCTGATCACCCGGAAGGCCGCCGTCTCCCGCGCCCCTGCGGCGCCGTCGGCCAGCCCCGCTGCCAGCTGCGTATAGATGAGGCAGTTGGGCACCAGGCCGATCGCGTTGCCGAGCCCCCAGCGCCTCCATGTCATCGGTGACGCGCCGGCCGACAGGTTCACCAGCGGGAACGGCAACGGGAGCTGCCGCACCATGATCGTGGTCAGCACCCCGCCCTGATCGAGCTCCCGCACCAGCCAGCCCGCGCCCCGCCGTTCGAGCCACGGACGCAGCGAATCGCCGGCGATCCACCGGCCGACCAGGAAGTGCGCATTTGCCCACAGGTTGGCGCTCAGCCAGACGATGAGCCAGCCCGGCCAGAAGCCCCAGGTCACCCCGGCGGTCACCATCATCGCCACGGCCGGGAGGAAGAGCGTGGTCGTCGCGCCGAAGAGCAGCAAATAGAGGGGGATGGCTGCGGGGCTCCCGCCCAGGGACCGCATCGTGGCGATCAGCGCAGCCAATTCGAAGCGTTCGCCCAGCAGCATTCGCCCGATCACCGCGGTCGCAGTGATGAGTGCAATGAGCGAAACGATCTTCCAACGTCGCGACACGCAGGCGGACTTCTACTCTTTTTCGTTGAAAGTGCCGGGGCCGCGTGAAAATTCTCCCGCCATGGCCAAGGACACGCTCAGCGTCACCGACAACCGAACCGGTAAACTCTACGAAATGCCGATCGAGAATGGCTGCGTCAAGGCCATCGATCTCCGCAAGATCAAGGTGGACGACAAGGACTTCGGTCTCATGTCCTACGACCCTGCGTTCCTGAACACCGCGAACTGCAAGTCGGCGATCACCTTCATCGACGGCGACATCGGCATCCTCGAGTATCGCGGGTACCCGATCGACCAGCTCGCCGATAAGTCGACGCACCTCGAGGTCAGCTACCTGCTGATGAATGGGGCGCTGCCGACCAAGACGCAGCTCGACGAGTTCACCACCAAGATCACCCACCACACGTACGTGCACGAGAACATCAAGTCCTTCATGGACGGGTTCCGGTACGACTCGCACCCGATGTCGATGCTCGCGTCGACCGTCGCGGCGCTCTCGAGCTTCTACCCCGAGGCGAAGAACGTGAAGAACAAGGAGGTCCGCCGCGCACAGATGATGCGGCTGATCGCCAAGATGCCCACCCTCGCGGCGTTCTCCTACCGCCACAGCCAGGGGCTGCCGTACGTCTACCCGAACAACGATCTCGGCTACACCGAGAACTTCCTGACGATGGTGAAGAGCATCGGCAAGCCGAACTGGCGCCCGCACCCGGCGCTGGTGAAGGCGCTCGACCTGCTCTTCATTCTCCACGCGGACCACGAGCAGAACTGCTCCACCACCGCGACGCGCGTGGTCGGTTCATCCGAAGTCGACCCGTACTCGGCGGTCGCGGCCGGCATCACCGCGCTCTACGGCCCGCTCCACGGCGGCGCCAACGAGGCGGTGCTCCGCATGCTGCGTGAGATCGGCGACGTGAAGAACGTCCCCGAGTTCATCGCCCGCGTGAAGGGCGGCGACGGCACCAAGCTCATGGGCTTCGGTCACCGCGTCTACAAGAACTACGATCCCCGCGCGAAGGTCATCAAGAAGGCCTGCGACGAGGTGTTCGAGGTCACCGGGAAGAACCCGCTCCTCGAGATCGCCGTCGAGCTCGAGCGCATCGCGCTGATGGACGAGTACTTCGTCAAGCGGAAGCTGTACCCGAACGTCGACTTCTACTCGGGCCTCATCTACGAGGCGATGGGCTTCCCCGCCGACTTCTTCACCAACCTCTTCGCCATCCCCCGCACGGTGGGTTGGGTGACGCAGTGGGAAGAGATGATCACCGACGACGAGCAGAAGATCGCCCGTCCCCGCCAGGTGTTCACCGGCAAGCGCAAGCTGGACTACGTCGCCATCGACAAGCGCTGACTCGTTCCGCCTGTCCGAGCACCCGCCGGCCGCTTCCCTCGCGGGAGGCGGCCGTCGTGCTTTTCAGGCGTAGAGCTGCTCGATCTGGGCCGCGTACTTCTGCGCCACCACCTTGCGGCGCACCTTGAGCGTGGAGGTCAGCTCACCACCTTCGATGGTGAAGTCGTGGGGCAGCACCTCGATGCGCTTGATGGTCTCGAAGCGGGCCACCCGCGGGTTCACCTCGCGCTCGATCGCGTCCATCAGGTACTTGCGAAAGCCCGCGTCAGTAACCAGCCTCGCCGGCTCGAGCGGGAAGCCGTGCTTCGTCGCGAACGAGGTGACCCGCTCGGGGTCGAGGGCCAGCAGCGCCACCAGGTAGTTGCGGTTGTCGCCCACCACCATCGCGTTGCCGATGGGCTCGATGCCCTTGAGCAGGCCCTCGAGGTGCGAAGGCGCCGTCTTCTTGCCCCCGGAGGTGACGATGATCTCCTTCTTCCGCCCGGTGATCTGCAGGAAGCCGTCCTCGTCGAGCTGCCCCACGTCGCCGGAGTGCAGCCAGCCGTTCTGCAGCAGCTCGGCGGTGGCGGCCGGGTCCTTGTAGTAGCCGAGGCAGACGTTGCCGCCGCGCACGAGGATCTCCCCGTCGTCGGCGATGCGCACCTCGACCCCGGGCATTGGCCGCCCCAGCTTGCCGAACTTCATCGCGGTGTAGGTGCTGACCGAGGTGGGGCCGGTGACCTCCGACTGGCCGTAGATCTCGGCGATCGGCATGTCGAGCGAGGCGAAGAACTCCAGCACCTCGCGGGCGATCGGCGCCGCGCTGGTGGCCAGCACGTGGGTGCGCTCGAGGCCGATGCGCGCCTTGAGCGGGGCGAACACCAGCCGCTTCGCCGCCGCGTACTGCGCCTGCAGCGTGATCGATGACTGCCGGTGCGACATCACGTCGTCGTGGTACCGCGAGGCCACGCTGCGCGCCCACGCCACCACCCGCTGCCGGGCCCGGGGCTGCGAGGCGATGCCGGCCTCCGCCTTGACCTTGAACTTCTCCCACACCCGCGGCACGCCGAAGAAGATCGTCGGCCGCACCTCTTTCAGGTTCTCCGCCAGCTTCTCGAAGCTCTGCGCGAACGACACCTGGAGCCCATTGATGAGCGGCCCGTAGATGGTGCAGACCTGCTCCGCGATGTGAGAGAGCGGCAGGTACGAGAGCAACATGTCGCCCTCGCCGATGCGGTGGCACTGCGAGAGGTAGACCGTCGTCCAGCACAGGTTGTGGTGCGAGAGCATCACCCCCTTGGGGTTCCCCGTGGTGCCCGAGGTGTAGATCATCTGGGCGACGTCGTCGGGCTGCAGGGCCTCGACGCGCGCGTAGTAGTCCGACTCGTTGGCCCGGGCCCCCCGCTCGAGCACCTCGGCGAAGGTGAAGACGCCTTCCCGCGGCGAGGCCGGCGCGTCCATCAGGATGATGTGCTGGAGCGCCGGCAACCCGCCGCGCACCGAGAGCAGCACGTCGAGGTATGCCTCGTTCTCCACCAGCGCCACCGGGGCCTCGCAGTGCGCCCCGACGTAGGCCACCTGCTCGGGTGAAGCGGTGGTGTAGATGCCGACGGCGGTGCCCCCCGCCGCCATCGCGCCCAGGGCCGCCACCACCCATTCCTCGCGGCTGAAGCCCATCACCGTCATCGCCTGCTTCGGCTGAAAGCCCAGCGTCTGGAGCCCCAGCGAGAAGTCCTTCACCCGCTGGGCGTACTGCCTCCACGAGGTGGGCACCCATTCGCTGCCCCGCTTGGTCCACAGGGCTGGGTCATCCTTCAGGCGCTCCGCCACTTCGTGGAGCTGGTGAACCATCGTCCTGGGCACTTTGAGCGACATGTGACGCACAGCGTTCTTGAACGTCGTTGACAGGTCAATGACGACGCCGCTATCTCGACGCCGCCCATGGCCACCATCGATTTCATTTGTCAGAAGTGTGAGGGGAACTTCGAGCTCGACTCGCAGGACCTCATCGACGGCACCGAGAAGCTCGCGTGCCCCCACTGTGAGAACAAGCTCACCAAGACGGCGAATGAGGACTTCACGGCTGCGCTGGGCGAGCTGCAGGCGCAGCTGGCCGCGATCGCCAAGAAGTTCACCGCGTCCATCGAGATCGAGTCGACCGACGTGGCGGCCGCGGTCCTCGATGACGACGAGGACGACGACGAGGAAGAAGACCTCGACGAGGACGATGACGACGATGACGACGACGATGATGACGACGATGAGGTCGAAGACGAGACCTGAGCCCGTCTGAACAGCACGAAGCCCCGGCGCCGATGATCCGGCCCCGGGGCTTTCTCATGCCCGCAAAGTGAAAAGCCCGGCCCCCCTCCCAGGAGCACCGGGCTTCTCGGTCTGACGGGCTGCCTCAGAACTTGGCGGCGATGTCGGAGATGAGCGGGATCGCCCAGCGCTCGCCCTTGAGCGCCTTGGTGATGCCCATGATCGCGCACACCAGGTAGCCGACGAACGACACGCAGTAGATGATCTGGCCGAGCACCGGGATGACGTTGAGCAACGCCAGGATGACGAGCGCCGCGAAGAGCACGATGCCCTGCTTGGCGTGGAACTTCACGAACTCGCTGTCCTTCACCGTGAGCAACGGAATGAGGGACAGGAGCCCGAAATACGAGAGGACGAGCATGATCTTGTCCTGCTCGCGAACGGTGTCACCACCGACAGACTGAATGTTCTGCTGCTGCTGATCTTGCGGCGTCATGCGCGCTCCAGTTGGGGGAAGCCGAGGTACTGAGACGAACCGCGCGAATCCTGCGAGGGAGAACCCGCAGCGTCAAGGCAAGACCGCTTCCCCCTGGATGGTGAAGCGTTCGAGGGAGCCCGAGCGGCGAGAGGCAACCACCAGCGTGTTCCGCTCCTGGGCACGCAGCCGCGCCCCCCTCGCCAGCTTCACGTCGACAGACGTCAGCCGGGCCGCGCCCAGCAGGACCAGCACGCTGGCCGCGGTCGCGATGCGCACCTCCGTCGTCGACTTGACCTGGGCCGCCTGTTTTTCCCCCTGCCCTTCGGGCAACGAGAGATCGATCGTCAGGTGGCCAAACGTGGCGTGCTCGCGGCGCGCGCGCGTGAAGGCCACCTCGCCCGACTCGACCCCCCACGCCTCGACTTCGGGGATGAGCCGTCCGAGCTGGTCGACCGCCAGCAGCCACGCCGCGCTCCCCTCGAGCACGCCGTAGCGGGAGACGAGCTGCACCGCCCGGAAGCCCGCCAGCGCCGCCGCCTGGGAGCGCAGCGACTCGAACACGTCCTGCACCACCAGCGAGTTGATGAACTCCGTCGTCGAGAGCCCCAGCGTCTGGCCGCGGCGGAACGTCGCGACGTCGGCCAGCGGCGCCAGTTCCCGATCGAAGACGCCCCAGCTCGCCACCACCACCTGCGCGGGCTGCAGCGCGGGCGCCTCCACGTACCGGAGCTGCCGCCAGTCACTGGCGCCCAGCTCCAGCCGATCCAGCCCGCGGAAGACCCGGTGCGAAAGAAAGGCCGCCAGCTCCGAGGCGTGCTGGCTGGGCGGCACCGAGAGGCGCTGCACCGTGACCAGGCGCGGGTCGCCCACCAGCGCAGCGTAGAGCTCCGCCGGTCGCGCGGCGCACACCAGCTCGGTGAGAAAGCCGTCGGTGAAGCGGCTGCGGTGGAGATCGGCCACCACGGCCAGTGGCCCCAGCCAGCCGGCGGCGTGCTGCGTGGTGAGGCGGGCCACGCGGCGCTGCTCGGTCAACGAGAGCCCGCCCCGGGCGCACAGGGCGATCACCTCGCCCCGCGGGTCGCCGCGCTCGAGCAGGGCATCGGCGAAAACGAGGCGGAGCGCCCGATCCTCCGGTCGCTCCGCCAGTTGCAGCAGGAGGGCGGTCTCGCGATCCATCATCGCGCCCCTCCTTCCAGGGACGAGTTCAGCCGAGCATCGACTTCACGGCCTCACGCTCTTCCTCGAGCTCCTTGAGGGTCGCGGCCATCTTAGCCTTCGTGGTCTCGTCGATTTCCAGACCCTTGACGATCTCGTAGCGCGCGTTGCCCGAGCAGATGGTCGGGAAGCCGTAGATCACGTCCTCGGGGATGCCGTAGTCGCCGTTCGAGGGCACGCCCATGGTGGTCCACTTGCTGCCGGTGCCCATCCACCAGTCACGCATGTGATCGAGCGCCGCGTTGGCCGCCGAGGGCACCGACGAGATGCCCGACGCGTCGATGATCGCCTTGCCGCGCTGCCCGACGGTGGGCACGAAGGTGTCCTTGAGCCACGCGTCGTCGTTGACGAGGGCCTTGATCGCGGTGCCGCCCGACGTCGCGAAGCGGGTGTCGGGGTACATCGTGGGCGAGTGGTTGCCCCAGACGATCAGCTTCTCGATCGAGTCGACGGGCTTGCCGGTCTTCTTCGAGAGCTGCGCCAGCGACCGGTTGTGATCGAGGCGGAGCATCGCGGTGAAGTTCTCGCGCTTGAGGTTCGGCGCCGACTTCATCGCGATGTACGCGTTGGTGTTGGCCGGGTTCCCGACCACCAGGATCTTGCAGTCACGCTTGGCGACTTCGTTCAGGGCGCGGCCCTGGGCGATGAACACCGCGGCGTTCTTGGTGAGCAGGTCGCGGCGCTCCATGCCCGGGCCACGCGGGGTGGCGCCGACCAGCAGCGCGACGTCGATGTCCTTGAAGGCGACCTTGGGGTCGTCCGAGGCGGTGACGCCCTGGAGCAGCGGGAACGCGCAGTCGTCGAGTTCCATCAGCGCGCCCTTGAGGCCCTTCATCGCGCTGAAGGTGACCTTGCCCTCGGCGTCCTTGATGTCGGGCACCTCGAGCAGGCTCAAGATGACCGGCTGGTCCTTGCCGAGCATTTCGCCGGCAGCGATGCGGTACAGCAGTTGGGTGCCGATACGGCCAGCGGCGCCGGTGACTGCGACTTTGACGGGAGCTTTCATGGGTTGGGTTCCTTTGTCCTTCACATGTTCTTGATGATGGCCTGCCCGAATTCGCTGCACTTCACCTCGGTCGGGTTCTGGCCTTCCTGCTTCATGAGGCGCGCGAAGTCGTAGGTGACGGTCTTCTTCTCGATGGCGAGATCCATGCCCTTGAGGATCAGGTCGGCCGCCTCGTACCAGCCGAGGTGGCGCAACATCATCTCGGCCGAGAGGATCACCGAGCCGGGGTTGACCTTGTCGAGGTTGGCGTACTTGGGCGCCGTGCCGTGGGTGGCCTCGAAGATCGCGTGGCCGCTGACGTAGTTGATGTTGCCGCCGGGGGCGATGCCGATGCCGCCGATCTGCGCGGCGAGCGCGTCCGAGAGGTAGTCTCCGTTGAGGTTCAGCGTGGCGATGACGTCGAACTCCTCGGGGCGCGTCAGCACCTGCTGCAGCGTGATGTCGGCGATCGAGTCCTTGATCAGGATCTTGCCGTTCTTGAGCTGCTCCTTCTGCTCGGCGTTGGCCGCCTCTTCACCCTTGTCGGCCTTGGTCTTCTCCCACTGGCCCCAAGTGTAGACCTTGTCCGCGAACTCCTTCTCGGCGAGCGCGTAGCTCCACTTCATGAAGGCACCCTCGGTGTACTTCATGATGTTGCCCTTGTGGACGATCGTGACCGACTTCCGCTTGAGGTCGATCG
>JBBRUE010000240.1:0-8781 GCA_038248085.1 Myxococcales bacterium
CCGCCTCCCCAGCCCGTGCTGGTCGGTGAGGGTGGCAAGAAGAAGGTCCTGCTCAAGAAGAAGAAGTGACCATGTCGGAAGGTGTGAACAACGACACGCCAGCCACGACTGGCGAGGTGGAGGCAGCGGCCGCCGGGGCGAACCCCCCGGTCGTCGAGGTGGCGGTCGCGGTCGTCGAGGTGGCAGTTGAGGTTCCCCTGCCGCCCCCGTCGGCCCCGGCGCTCCCGCAGGTCGAGGAGACGCCGGTCGTTCACAAACACTTCATCGCGCCCGCGCTCATCTCGCTCGATCGCGTCGACGAAGACACCACCTTCCTCGTGCGTGACGCGACCGAGCTGGAAGACGTGGCCGGGCTGGCGACCGACATCGCGCGGCTGGGCCAGCTCTTCCCCGTCGACGTGCGCCTGCAGCCGCCCGATCGGTTTCAGATCATCACCGGCTTCCGTCGGGTGGCGGCGCTCCGCTTTCTCCAGCGGGAGCGGGTGCTGGCGCGGTTGCACACCGATCTGTCCGATGCCGACGCCACGTTGATCTCGCTCGCGTCGGCGATCCACTCGAAGAACGTCGGCCCCGAAGCGCTCACCAGCACCCGGGAATCCCTCGACGCCGCGGGCCGGTTGTCGCCGGCCGCGCGCGACATGCTCGACAAGGCGCTGTCTTCGGGCGACGACCTCGCCCCGGAGCAGGTCGAAGAAGAGGTAGACGCCGATGAACTCGCCGCCGATGTGACGATGCGCCTGGGGCAGTGCAACCAGGACCTGTCGTTGCTCGCCGACGTGTTCTCCGAGCTCGACGAGGGCCGGCGCGAGGAACTCCTCAAGCAGCTGCGCTACTCGGTGGAGCTGGTCACCTTCCTGGAGAGCAAGCAGTGACCGTCCCCGAGCTGGACGTGTCGCCGGCGGCGCTGGGGGCCGATCGGCGCCGTCTCCTCGCGATGCTCACCGAGCGCTCGTACGCGAAGAAGAAGATCGTCCTCTCGTCGGGGCGCGAGTCGGACTTCTACATCGACTGCAAGAAGACGGTGCTCAGCGCCGAGGGCCACTGGCTCACCGGCAAGCTGATGTTCGCTGAGGTGCGCACGCGCTTCCCCGAGGCGATTGGCATCGGCGGGCTCACGATGGGCGCCGATCCACTCGCCAGCGCCGTGTCGACGGTGAGCTTCCTGGGCGGCGCTCCGCTGCAGGCCTTCCTGGTGCGCAAGGAGCCCAAGGGCCACGGCACCGGCCAGTGGATCGAGGGGCTCACCTCGCTGCCCACCGGGGCGAAGGTGGTGATCCTCGAAGACGTGGTCACCACCGGGGCGAGCACCATCAAGGCCATCGAGCGCGCGCGGGCCGAAGGGCTCGACGTGGTCGGCGCCTTCGCCGTGGTCGATCGCCAGGAAGGTGGCCGCGAAGCCGTGGAGGCCACGGGCGTGAAGGTCCTCTCGCTGTTCGCGCGGAGCGACTTTCCGTGAGGACCCTCGCCGTCACCTGCGTGTTGCTGGCGACGGCGTGCGCAGGGGGCCACATTCCCCGGATCCCCGGTGATCCACCGCCGGCAGTGAAGGACGTCGACGCCGAGCGCCGGTACCAGGAAGTGCTCGAGAAGTTCACCCGGGCGCAGGGCGTCTACGACAACCTCGACACCAAGCTCTTCTTCCAGGTGACGTGGCAGTCGCCGGAGTTCGCCGACGCGCGGGTGCGCCGTGAAGGCATGTTCAAGGCCTGGCCCACCGCCGAGCTCGAGCCGAAGCTGACGGCCGAGCGCACCCGGCTGGCCGACACCACGGAGTTCTTCTTCGCCGTGCACGCCAACGACTACCGCTTCGACGACTTCGACCGACCCAACACCATGTGGCGCGTGGTGCTGATCGTCGGCGGCGAGGAGCTGGCCCCGGTGTCCGTCGAGCGCATCGGCCGCAGCAACACCGAGATGCGCTCGTACTACTCGTATATGGAGAGCTTCTGGGTGGGCTACCGGATGCGGTTCCCCAAGCGGGCGTTGAACCCGGGAGACGGCTTCCGCCTCCGGCTGGCGTCGGCGCTCGGCCAGGCGGAGTTCCCCTTCACGGCGGACTGACGCATGGCCCGCTCGCTGAGCGCACGGCTCGGGCCCGCGGCGGCCTTTCAGTTCTGTTTCATCGGCGCCGTGGCGATGCTCAAGCCCGCCGCCAACGCGCTGACCCTCTCGCACTTCAGCGCCGACGCCTTGCCGTGGCTGTACATGGTCGCCGCGGTCATCGCCGCGGGCCTGGCGCTGCTCGGCGGGGAGGGGCGGCGGCGGAGCAATCCCGGCTACCTGGTGTTGACGGGCTCGCTGCTCGCCGGGGGGCTGGCGCTCGGGCAGTGGCTGCAGCTCCCGCTGGTGGCGCTCGCCGCGTACCTCTTCTCGGAGGCCTTCGCGACGCAGGTCTCGCTCTCGTTCTGGGGCTCGATGGGGGAAGCCTTCGACGCCCGCGAGGCCCGGCGCGCCTTCAGCTGGATCAACGGCGTGGGCATGTCGGGGGCGATCGCTGGTGGTTTCCTCGCGCAGATGCTGGCGCGCAGCGCGGGCGTGCTCGCGTTGCTGATCGGCGGCGGGGTGTTCCTCCTGGGCGCGGGCGTGGCGTGGCGGTTTCACCGCATCGACGTCGACGTCAGCGAGGGGCCGCACCCGAAGCCCGGCGAGCGGGCGGGGTGGCGCGAGGTGCTCTCGGCTCCGTATACCCAGCTGATGGGGGCGGTCGTGCTGGGGCTCTCGTTGCTCCAGCAGTTGACCGACTTCGTCTTCCGTCATCGCGCGGCCGAGAAGCTGCTCGAAGCCGACATGGCCGAGCTGTTCGCCGCCCACCAGTTGTGGACCGGTGTGTTCTGCGTGCTCTTCCAGTTCGCGTTGGCCGAGGTGCTGCTGCGGAAGCTCGGCATCCTCAAGTACGCGGCGATGGTGCCGGTGACGCTCGCGGTGTTGACCATCGGCACCTGGGTGATTCCCTCGGTGTGGAGCGCGTGGGGGCTCAAGGTCTTCGAGGCCGCGGCGACGTGGTCCTTGATGCCGGTGGCGATGCAGCTGATGTATGCCCCGCTCCCCGATCACCTGCGGGACGGGGCGCGGCGCACCATCGACGGCCTGGTCCGCAAGGGCGGCATGGCGGTGGCCGGCGTGTTGATCCTCGGGCTGGGGACCGCGGTCGGCCTCCACGGCGTCTTCGTGCTGGTGCTCGGGGTGTGCGCCGCCGTGGCCTTCGCGCTGTGGAAGATCCGCCCGCGGTACGTCGAGGCGGTGCACGCGCGGGTGGCGGGCCTCGACGCCGAGGGCCAGTTCGAGGGCGAGGAGCGCCTGCTGGCCGAGGCGATCAAGTCGACCTCGCCGGAACAGGCGCTGCGGGCGGCCGATCTCCTCGAGCGCACGGGGCTGCTGCAGGAGTCGCACGTGCGGCTGCTCCTCGCGCACGGCCAGGAGCGGGTGCAGGAGCGGGGCGTCTCGCTCGCCGAGTCGAGGGGGCTGGTCGGGTTGGCGAAGCCGCTGGAGGCGCTGATCCTCGAGGGGGCACGACGGCCTCGTGACTCGGCGATCTGGGCCCTGGCGAGTCTGGCGCCCGATCGTGCCCGGGCGGTGTTGCCCCCGCTGCTCGCGAAGAGCGACATCGGCGTGCTGACCTCGGCGATCGGCGGGCTCCTCTCGTTGCCGGGCCCGGAAGACGCAGCTGCCCGGCGCATGCTCGACGGCTTGCTGGCGCGGGGAGTCGACGCGCCTCCGGCCGAGCGCCGCGAGGTGGCCCGGATGATCGGCCGTCTCGGTAAGGCGGAGTTCGCGCGGGCCCTGATCGCGTTCCTCGACGACAGTGACGTGTCGGTGCGCCGGGTGGCGATCGAAGCGACGGGCGAGGGCCGGTACCTCGAGCTGGCGCCGCGGCTGCTCCGCTTCCTCTCGTGGCGTGACGAGCGGCGAGTCACCCGCGAGGCGCTGGCGAGCCTCGGGGACGCCGTGGTGCCGCTCATCGCCGGGACGCTCGACGATCGCAGCCGCTCACGCTCCCTGCGGCTCCAGCTGCCGCGCGTGCTCCGGCTGATCGCTACGCCGTCGGCCTTCGACGCGTTGCTCTTCTCGAACGCGCAGGACGATCCGTCACTGCACTACCGCGTGGGCATCGCCCTGGCCCAGCTCCACGACGAGCACCCGGAGTTCCCCGTCGACGCGCAGCGGCAGCTCGAGGCGTTGCGCCGCCGGCGGGAGGGCGCAGTGGCCCTGGTCGAGCCGTACCGCGACTGCCGGGCCGCGCTGGGCGAGGACTCGCTGCTGACGCGCGTGCTGGGCGATCGGCTCGACCAGTCGATGGAGCTGAGCTTCTGGTTGCTCGGGCTGCGCCACGACGCGCGCGGGCTGCGGCGGGCACACACCCTGCTGCTGGGCTCCGATTCTCGTCGCCGGGCGTGGGCGTTCGAGCTGGTCGACAACATCCTCACGCCCGAGGAGCGGGAGCTGGTGTCGCACCACGTCGACGCGCACCACCGCTCGCTCCCCTTCGGGGCGGGGCCGCGGCTCTCGCAACACCTGCCGATGCTCTGCACGTCGGACGACTTCATCTTGAAGGCCTGCGCCCGCCGCATCGCGCGGGACCTGGGCCAGTGGACCCTGCCGCACCGGGAGGACGACATGAACGAAACCGTGGTGAAGCGCTTGTTCGCGCTCGAGGGCGTGGAGATCTTCGCGCGCAGTGACGTCGACGATCTCGCCGCCGTCGCCGCGGTGGCGAAGGAGCAGACCTTCGCCAGGGGGGCGCGCGTGTATTCGGAAGGGGACCCCGGCGACGCGCTGTACGTCATCGTCGAGGGGGCGATGGAGGCCCGGCGCGACGGCGAGACGGTGCTGAGCATGAAGGCCAAGGAGTCGTTCGGCGAGACCTCGCTCTTCGACGGTGCGCCGCGCATCAACGAAGTGGTCGCGACGGCCGACAGCCGCACGCTGGTGATCGATCGACGCGACTTCCTCGACTTGCTCGCCGATCGCCCCGAGCTGTTGGCGGGCATGTTTCGCGTGCTCTCCCGGCAGCTCAAGTCGATGGTGGTCCAGGTGGCCCAGCACCGCTCGACGACGGGGGACATGCCTGCCGTGGGTGGTCCACCGGTCCGCTGAAAGAGACTGCTAGCGTCCCGCGCCGTGGAAACCATCGCCCTCATCGCCCGCCCGAAGAAGGAAGAGGCCGTCGCCGTCGCGCGCGACCTGATCGCCGCCTTCCCGGAGTGCCGGTTCCTGGTCGAGCCCCACCTCGGCGACGCCCTGGGCATCGCGGCGGTCAGCGCCGCCGAGCTCTCGCAGACCGCGGAGCTGGCGATCATCCTCGGTGGTGACGGCACGCTCATTCACGGGGCGCGGGTGTTGCGGGGCCGACCGGTGCCGCTGCTGGGCGTGAACCTCGGCTCGCTCGGCTTCATGACGGAGATCCCGGTGGGCGAGGCGGCGGCGACCTTACGGACGGTGCTCGACGGCAAGGCGCAGATCGATTCGCGCATGAAGCTCAGCTGCCGGCTGTACCGCGAAGAGAGCGTGATCCTCGAAGACGAGGTGCTCAACGACGTGGTGATCAACAAGAGCGCGCTGGCGAAGATCGCCGCGCACGAGACCTGGCTCGACGGGGCCTATGTCGCGACCTACCTCGCCGACGGGGTGATCTTCTCCACGCCCACGGGCTCGACCGCCTACTCGCTCTCGGCGGGTGGCCCGATCATCCACCCGTCGGTGGACTGCGTGGTGGTGACGCCGATCTGCCCGCACGCGCTCACCCAGCGACCGATCGTGATCCCCGGCGACCAGGTGCTCAGCGTTCGGCTGACCTCCGATCTCGAAGACGTGTACCTGACGGTCGACGGACAGGTCGGGCACGTGCTCAAGAAGGGCGATCGCATCGAGGTGCAGAAGTCACCGCACCGGCTGCTGCTCGTGCGGAACCCGAAGCTCGATTACTTCGCGATCCTCCGCCAGAAGCTGCACTGGGGCGAGCGCTGAGCTTCGCCGCGCTCACGGCTGAATCGAACGCTGCAGTGCGTTCGTGAGCCGAGGTTCGTCGCAGAGAAACTCGCCTCCCTCCGGGCTGTAGGCCGCGAGGAGATCGAGGAGTTCCTCGAACTCGGCCGACGCGGGGGCTCGCAGTGCGCTCAGCTCGCCATCGAGTCGGCGCGCGGCGGTCTTCGAGAAGTCGCCCTTCGCGAGAAACTGGCTGACCAACGTCGAGGCGGCTTCGGGTAGCAAGGACGGTTGCGCTCAGTACGGCAGGTTGCCCGAACCACCGGGGACGAAGGCGAACGCGCCGAGGTCAGCGCGGCCCGCGTTGAGGCGAGGGCGGCCGGTGAGGTCTTTGCTCACCGCGGTGAACGCCCTGGCGTCAGCCGCGCCGATCGCAGGGGACTTCGCCGAGAGCAGGTACGGCTCCGTGCCCGACATCACGAAGCCGGCGTCACCGAAGCGGTTTCCCTCGCCCCCGAGCGCCTCGCACCACCGCGGGAGCAGCGAGCGCGAGATCGTGAGCGAGGCAGGGACCTTCGGCGCGTTGAAGACGCACGGGGGACCCTCAGTGCGCTCCGAGACGACGCAGTGCGAGACCGTCACCGTGGGGGCGCGGGTCGTCGTCCCCGCGGCGTGGAGGGCGCCACCCGCCGCTCCGTCACCGACCACCTTGTTGTCGGCGATCGTGCAGCCACAGAGCGCGACCTTCGCGCCGTCTTTCACCTGGATTCCGCCGCCTTCGACGGCCGCGTTCTGGATCACCGTCGAGTCGTCGAGCCGCAGCTCGCCCACGCCGTCGACGAGGATGGCGCCCCCCTGCCTGCCGGTGTTCGCCTCGAAGCGGCAGCGGGTGACGCGGGCCTGGCCGTCGCGCACGTAGAGCCCGCCCCCGCCGTAGACCGGGGCCTTGTTGAAGCGCACCGTGCAGTCGGTCAGCTCGAGCTGGCCCTCGATGAGGCACACCGCGCCGCCCGCTTCGGGGGCCTCGCCACCGACGAGCGTGAAGCCAGAGAGCCGCACCAGCCCGGCGGTGGTGATGCGCACCACCGAGCCGGAGTGCACGCCGTCCAGCACGACCTGGCCCATCGCGAGCAGGGTGACGGGGCGGGTGATCTCGAGATTGACGGTGTAGCGACCCGCCGGGACCTTGAGGGTCTCTTCGGGCTTCGCGTCGCGGACGGCCTGGGCGAGATCCATCGGGGCCTCGTCAGCTGCCGATGTCGACGCCCTGGTACAGCTTGGCGAAGTCGTCGAGCTTCATCTTGAAGATGCCATCGTCCTTGCCGTCGTTGCCGGGCTCGTTGCTGCCCCACGGGTTCCGGAGCTGCACGTACTTCGTCCCGTTCTCTTCGGACGCGCCGAGCACCGTGTACACGTGCCACGCGTGGACGCCGGTGCCGCTGTAGTCGACGCCCGACTTCTCGCCGTAGGTGGGCGAGGTCATCGCGCGGTGTTCGGCGGCCCCGTCGCGGATGTGGGCGAACAGCGTGTCGGGGGTCGAGTACTTGTTCGACCAGTAGACGGTGCTCTTCCCGGTGAGCGCGGCGATGACCTCGCCGGGGTAGCCGCCACCGCCGACCTTCTCGTAGTCGCCCTTCCACTGCACGTAGGCCTTCTCGAGGAGCCCCACCCACAGCTCCTTGCCGTCGCGCGCCTTGGCGTAGCGAACGCCGCCGAAACTGCTCTTCGGGAGATCGCCGTCGATCGTCACCGTGACGGGCTTCATCGTGCCGCCCGCCTGCTTCTCGAAGAAGCGCACGGTGAACGTGCCGTCGGTGTTCTCCGTGAAGGCATTCTTGATGGTGTCGGGGTTCGCCTGGGCCACGGCCGAGAAGGCGCCGACCATGTAGCAGTTGGCGATCGCACCCTGCACGACGTCGTCGAAGTTGACGCCATCGACGAAGAGCTTGCCGTCCTGCACCGGCTTCCAGGTGGTGTCGGTGGTGTGCTTGGTGAGCACCGTCGGGTCGGCGATCTGCCGGGGCCCGCTCGGGGCCGCGGGAACCGGGGTGACCTTCACGTTGCCCAGGAACGTCTGCAGGTCGCGCTTCGCCGTCGAACCAAATTTGTCGGCGTGCTGGGTCAGCAGCGTCTGCAACGCGGTCTTCGTCTCGGCCGTCATCGGCTGCGATTTCGCCTCGGTGATGAGCGAGTTCACCTCGCTGATGGACACCTTGTTGTCGCGGATGACGCGGGCGATCGAGTCGCTGATCTTCGGCATGGGGCAGGGCTCCGGGAGAGGGGCGAGTATCGCCGAGACTGCAGTTGTTCCGGGAAGTTGAGGATCTGGAACACATTGTCGTACCTCGCTCCCGGTGAGTTGCCTCCCGAAGGGATAGAGTGCGCGCCCCCATGCGTCGCGCCCTGATCGTGAGTGTTTTCGGACTGTTGTACGCAGGGTGTCCTCAGCCCCCGAACCCTCCGGCCGGTCGCTGTGCCGGCGTGCGCTGCCCGGGCGTGGAGGTCTGCAACTCGACCACGGGAGCGTGCGAAGCGCTGCCGGCGCCCGACGCGGGGCGTGATGGAGGCGCCGACGCCGGCCACGACGCGGGGGGCATCGTCGACGCGGGGTCGGACGCCGGGGTCGATGGCGGGATCGACGCGGGCTTCGACGCGGGCCTGCCAGACGCGGGTTCACCCGACGCGGGCGAGATCGACGCGGGGTGTGGATCTGACGCCGAGTGCGGAGGCGTGACCCACTGCGATCCCTCCACCCGCGCCTGCGTCGAGTGTTTCCTCGATGGGCAGTGCCTCTCGTCGGTGGTTCCGGTGTGCGATCTGCGCGTCAGCCAGTGCGTTGGCTGCGTGGCCGGCTCCGAC
>JBBRUE010000241.1:0-8757 GCA_038248085.1 Myxococcales bacterium
GGCCCCCGTTGCGAGCACCCCCTCGGGCGTCGTCACCCGCCCCCCGAGCGCGGCCGAGCAGCAGCTCGCCGCGCAGATCGAAGCCCGCCACGCCCAGCTCATTCGCAAGGATCACTTCCTCACCCTGGGGGTCGCTCCCACGGCGACGAAGGACCAGGTCAAGAGCGCCTTCCTCAACCTCGCGAAGACCTTCCACCCCGATCGCCTCCCACCGTCACTTCCGCACCTCGCGCAGAAGATGAGCGCCGTGTTCGAGGGCATTCGTGAGGCGTACGACACGCTCTACGACGACAGCAAGCGCACGGCCTGGGTCGGCGGTCAGCAGACCATCGCCGCCCGCACCGCGGCCGCCCCGGCTGGCCAGGCCAGCGACCTCTTCAAGATGGCCGAGGTCTTCTTCAAGAAGCGCGACTACAAGCAGGCCGAGGCGCACTTCGCCAGGGCCCACGCCCTCGACAAGAGCGCCAACAGCCTCGCCGCCCAGGCCTGGGCCCTCTACATGGACCCCACGCGCAAGCAGGAGGCCCCCGCCGCGCGCCAGTTGATGCAGAAGGCCCTCGCGATCGACCCCAACAGCGATCGCACCCACTACCAGCTGGGCGTCATCGCCCGGGTCGAGGGCGACATGGACCGCGCCGAGAAGCACTTCCGGGACGCCGTGCGCGCCAACCCGCGCCACCTCGAGGCCAACCAGGAGATCCGCCTGATCGAAATGCGCAAGAAGAAGGCGGCCGACCCCAAGAAGGGGAGCTCGGGCAGCGGCTTCTTCGGCTGAGGCAGCTGCCGTTCAGCGCGTGAGCCACCGGGCGATCGCCTGCCGCTCTTCGTCGCGCATGACCACGAACTCGACGCCCATGCCGGCGGTCTGTCCCGCTTCCGGGAAGCGTCGCACCCACGCCACCCGGGCCTGCGCGTACACCGCCCCGGCTCCCGGAACGTCGAACTGGAGCGCCAGCGCTTCACCCTGTTCCAGCAGGAGATCCGACCTCAGAAAGGCCCCGCCGGTCGACACATCTTCGCTCGTGAAGGTCAGCGTGCCCGCGCCGCTTGCGTCCCGGGCGGAAAAGCGCGCTTGCACGGCGGCACGTTCTTCTCTGCGCTGATCGCCCATCTGATGCATTGGAAACGTTGACACCCCGCGTAGCAAGACGAAACATCCGCCCAGTTTCCTGTTCCGAAAGGGCGTTACCCCGTGGCGAAGCAGCATCTCCTGCTGGTCGATGCTGACGCGAAGAGTCTTCGCGTCATGGAGGTCAGCCTCAAGAAGGCCGGCTTCCAGGTCACGACGGCGATTCACGGCAAAGACGCGCTCGAAAAGGTTCAGATCAGTCCGCCCGATCTGGTGCTCTCCGAGACCCGCATGCCCGAGATGGACGGGCTCGAGCTCTGCACGGTGCTCAAGAGCGACGAGCGGTTCCGTCAGATCCCCTTCGTCTTCCTCACCAGCCAGAAGGCCGTCGAGTCGAAGGTGAAGGGCCTCGAGCAGGGCGCCGACGACTACCTGACCAAGCCGATCTACATCAAAGAGGTCGTCACCCGCGTGCGCATGATTCTCCAGAAGGTGGAGAAGGATCGCATCGAGCGCAAGGAGACCAAGAACGGCTTCGCCGGCAACTTGTCCGACATGGGCGTGGTCGACCTGGTGCAGACCTTCGAGATCGGTCGCAAGACCGGGATGATCAAGATCGAGGGCGAACGCGCCGGCGTCGTGTACTTCAAGGAAGGCCGCGTCACCGACGCGGAGCTCGGCCGGCTGCGGGGCGAGAACGCCTTCTACCGCATGCTCAACACCTTCGAGGGCAAGTTCGAGGTGTCGTTCGTGCCGGTCGATCGCCCCGAGCGAATCGAGGTGTCGACCCAGGGCCTCTTGATGGAAGGCATGCGCCGCCTCGACGAGTGGGGCCGCATGCTCGAGCAGCTCCCCCCCCTCGAGACCATCTTCGAACTCGATTACGGGCAGCTGTCCGATCGCCTCGCGGAGATCCCCGACGAGGTCAATGGACTGCTCCGGCTCTTCGACGGCCGCCGCACGCTCTCGCGCGTCGTCGACGACTCCGACTTCGAAGACCTCGCCGCGCTGGGCATCATCTCCAAGCTCTACTTCGAAGGGTTGATCCGCGAAGTCGGCACCCCGGGCATGGAAGGCGATCGCCCCCGGAAGCCCGGCATCGAGGAGTGGCTCAACACCGGCCCGGCGCCCACCGGAGGCGAAGCGCCGGTGGCGCCGTCGGTCACCCCGGCCACGACGCTGCCGCCCGCGGTCGTCGCGTTGCCCCCTCCCGTTCCCGCGGTCGTCCAGGCGATCGAGGAGGCCGAGCCGGAGCTCCCGCCCATGCCCGTGGAAGAATCCGTCGAAATGCCGCTCGACGTGGAGCCCGAGCCGATGGCCGCCGTGCCCACGACGTCGAAAGCCGACGTGCACCGCTTCGAGCCGCGGCCCCGCGGGGCGACTCCAGTGCCCGCGCCGCCGGCGGCGGTCGCGCCTCCTCCGGCCGCTCCGGAGCCCGCCACCACCCAGTTCCTCGTCGAACAGCCGCCGCGCGAGCTCGAGCGTGCGCGGCGGCAGCTCCTCGACCAGTGGGCGTCCATCGACGGCGAAGGGCTCGAGTCGAATTCCTCGTGGGGCGCCACCTCGAACTGGGCTCGCTACGAGGCGCGCACCTCGCCGGTGCCCCTGCCCGCCCCGGGGCCGGCCCCTGTTCCGGCGGCTGCGCCGAGCGCGCCGCCCGTGTTTGGGGGGGCCGCCCTCGAACGCCGGCCCCTGCCTTCGGCCCAGCGGGCTCCCGCTCCCGTCTCGTTGATGCCGGCCGAGGACCTCGTTCCCATCGAGCCGGTCTCGGAGACGCTCACGGCAAGCGCGCCGCACCCCAGCTCGACTCCGCCCACGCCGCCGCCGGCCGCCGCGGTCGCCAGCAGGCCGGCCCCGCCGCCCTTGCCGCCGCCTCCGGCCGCCGTCGTCCCGTCTCCCGCCGTCGTCGCGCCCGCCGTCGTCGCGCCCGCCGTCGCGGTCACCATTTCGCAGCCCCTGGGCCGGATGTCGCCGCCTCCCCAGGCTTCGTTCGGCGCCGAGGACGACTTCTTCACCGACAGCGAGGGAAAGAACTCCCAGCCGCTGTCGGTCGAGAACCCGCTGCCGATCCGTCCCAATCGCACGTTGCCGCTGGTGATCCTCGCCGGCCTGGCCATCGGCATCATCGGGACGATCGTCGCCTCGAGCGGCAGCAGTGACACGCAGACCGTGGCTGACGCCGGCGTGACGGTGGTGCTGGCCCCGGTCGACGCCGGGGACTTCGCCGAAGAGGCCCTCGATGCGGGTGACGTTCTCGCCCTCGCGGAGATCGACGCCGGTGCCGAGGTGCCGGTCGACGCAGGCACTCAGGTCGCGGAGGTTCCGAAGGACGCGGGCGGGTCGATCCTGGTCGCGGAGTTGGTCGATGCGGGCGCGCCGATCGCGGTGAGCGCGAAGGACGCCGGAGCGCCGCTGGTGCTCGGGGTCGTCGACGCGGGCGCCCCGGTCGCGGTGGCCGCAAGGGACGGGGGCGTCACCGTGGCCGCGAAGGACGCGGGCGCCCCGCTGACCGAAGACGGCGCCTTTGCCAAGCTGGTCGATGACGCGAAGGCCGCGCTCGTCGGGGAGCGCTACCGCAAGGCCGTGCAGCTCTACCGTGACGCCTACAAGCTCGCGCCGGACGACGAGGCCGTGCGCACCGGGCTCGGCATCTCGCTGGTGATGTCCGACATCGGGTTCAAGGAGGCGATCCCCTTCTTGAAGGACGCGGTGAAGGGCGACCCGAAGAACGCGCGGGCGTGGCTGGCGCTGGGAATCGCGTTCCAGAACCTCGGTCGAGACGGCGAAGCGAAGGGTCCGTACCGCGAGTTCCTCAAGCTCAAGCCGAACGGCTCCCAGGCCGACGAAGTGCGTGCGGCGCTGCAGGCGATCCCGTAGAGCGGGGTCGTGCTGTGCCTGGGCATCGAGACCTCGTGTGACGAGACGGCGGCCGCGGTCGTGCAGGACGGTCGCGTCGCCCTGTCCGACGTGGTGTCGACGCAGATCGACATCCACCGGCGCTGGGGCGGGGTGATCCCCGAGCTCGCCAGCCGCAACCACGTGATCCAGGTGATGGTGGTGATCGACGAGGCGCTCAAGCGGGCGGGCAAGTCGCTCACCGAGCTCGACGTGATCGCGGTCACCAGCGGCCCGGGGTTGCAGGGCGCGCTGCTGGTCGGGGTACAGGTCGCCAAGTCGCTCTCGCTGGCGACCGGCGTGCCGCTGGTGGGCGTCAACCACCTCGAGGGGCACCTGCTGGCGATCCGCCTCGTGGCCGACGCCCCGGAGCCGCCGTTTCTCGGGCTGGTGGTCTCCGGCGGCCACACCACGCTGTACGACGTGCCGGCGTTCGGCACCTACCACCGGCTCGGCACCACCCGCGACGACGCGGCCGGCGAGGCGTACGACAAGGTGGCGCGGCTGCTCGGGCTCCCGTACCCCGGTGGCCAGCCGATCGACGAGCTCGCGCAGCGGGGCGACCCGAAGGCCATCGCCTTCCCGCGCGCGCTCAAGGCGCACGACGTGCTCGACTGGAGCTTCTCGGGCCTCAAGACCGCGGTGCTCAACCACGTGCAGAAGCACGGGGTGCCCACCGGGCAGGCGCTCGCCGATCTCTGTGCGTCGTTCCAGGAGGCCGTGGCGGACGCGTTGACGAAGAAGCTGATCCTGGGTGCGAAGAAGTCGGGGGCGACGCAGCTGGTGATCTGCGGCGGCGTGGCGGCCAACTCGCGGCTGCGGTCGCTCGCCGGGGAACGCGCGGTGGAAGCGGGGCTGAAGCTGTACCTGCCTCCGAAGCGGCTGTGCACCGACAACGGCGCGATGATCGCGGTCGCGGGGGCCGAGGCCTACCGGCGCGGCGTGCGCTCCGAGCTGACCCTCAACTCCGACCCTTCCTGGCGGCTTTCCTAAATGGATCATCCAAGAGAGATGCTGCGGAGGCTTGGCCTCACCGCCAAGCACAGCTGGGGGCAGAACTTCCTGTCCGACGAGGGCGTGCTCGAGCGCATCGCCGAAGAGGCGCTGCTGCGGCCGGGAGAACCCTGCGTCGAGCTGGGACCGGGCCTGGGCCACCTCACGCGCTTCTTGCTGGCGACGGGCGCGAAGGTGACGGCCGTCGAGCGCGATCGCGACATGGTCGACGGGCTCAAGCGCCAGCAGATCGAAGGGCTGACGCTGGTGGAAGGCAACGCCGCGGAGACCGACTTCGCGAAGGTCGCTGGCGCCGACCAGGTGGTGGTGGTGGGCAACCTGCCGTACCACCTCTCGAGCCCGATCCTCTTCGAGGTGCTCGACCAGGCTGACCACGTGACGCGTGCGGTGTTCACGCTGCAGCAGGAGGTCGTCGACCGGCTGGCCGTCGAGCCGGGCAGCCGCGAGTCGGGCGTGCTGACGGTGATGCTCTCGCTGCGTTTCCGCGTGGAGTGCGCCTTCGAGATCCCCGCGCACTTCTTCCACCCGCCCCCGAAGGTAGACTCGGCGGTGCTCAAGCTCACCCGGTTGCCGAAGCCGCGCGCCGAGGTGATCAGCGAGGCGCGCTTCCGCAAGGTGGTGAAGGCGGGCTTCGCGCAGCGGCGCAAGACGCTCTCGAACTCGCTGAAGACCGAGAAGACGCTGTGCACCGACTGGGCGCCGGTGCTCGCCAAAGCCGGCGTCGACGGTCAGCGCCGCGCGGAAACGCTGTCGGTCGAAGAGTTCGCGGCCATCGAGCGCGCGCTCGGCTGAACGCCTTCCACCCGGGCCTCGCGCCGGCGACTGAGGCGCGCCCACCCGGCGCGCGAGCTACTTCGACCGGCTGCCGCTGAACCAGCTCCCGGCCCCGAGCCCGGCCGAGTGGGGGTATTCGCCTGAGGTCCAGGTCCAGCCTTCGAGGTCGGCGACCATCGCGCGCAGCTCCGACGGCAGGTGCTGGCGCATCGCGCTCACCGTGCCGTCCCACGCCGAGACAGCGAGCGCCGTCGGGGTGAGCCAGGTCAACACGAGCCGCGCGAGGTTCCGGTCTTTCGCCAGCACGGGCGTGGCGAACAGCGCCGCGAGCCCGATCGGCGCCATGGCCGCGAAGGACAGCGGGTTGCGCACCAGGCCCTCGGCGATGAACACCCCCGGTGCGTCTCGGCACGCGCCCCGCAGCACCTCGCGCGCGAGCGGCGGCGGGAAGTGGTGCAGCGCATTGACGATGACGCGCACGCGACCCTCGCCGAGCGCGGCAGGAATCGCCGTCGCGTCGATCGACTCGGCGATGTAGCCCAGCCGCTCGGGGTGCGTGGCCCGCAGCGACTCCCACTCGCGCAACGCGGGGTAGAGATCCGACATCAGGAAGTGCACGTCATGGCCGCGCGTCGCCATCGCGTCGGAGAGCACGGATGCAGGGCCACCGGCGCCTGCACAGAGATCGAGCACCTTCGACGTGCCCGCGGCCTCGAGACACCGGGCCAGCGGCGCCACCAACCCGTCGAGGAGCCCGCCCCAGCGGATCGTCCGGCTCAACGCCTCGACGACCGTCTCGCGGAGCAGGCGGGGCGCCCATGGTGAATCGTTGAACTCGAAGAGCTGGAGACGCGGCAGGGCCACGTCAGTCCATCGGGTGCAGCTTCTTGAGCGCGGTGATGACCTTCTCGCGCGCCAGCGGCTGCCGGCCCCGGGGCAGCGCAGGAGGCGCCGGCTTCTTCGCCGTCGTCTGCTCGGCCGCGGCCTTCGCGCGCTCGAGCACCGTGAGCGGGATCTTCGCGCGGCGCGACGACTGCTTCACGTGTAGCGCTTCTGCGCGATCGACCGCAGGAGCCCTCCGTTGGCGTCGAGGAAGCGGCGGAACTCCGCCTCGTCGAGCCGCATCTTCGAGAGCACGCCGTGGATGAGCTCGTCGACGGGCCGGGCGTCGGCCTTCTTGAGCTCCATCGCGATCTTCAACATCGCGACGCCGTAGAGCGGGCTCGCCGAAAGCTCGGGCGGCACCGCTTCGGTCTGCGCCGCTTCCAGGGCTACGACCCTCGACTGCTTCCCCCTCGCAATGGGCATGGTCATGACCATACGTGACGTGTCATGTGAGGTCAATGAACGGCTTGATCTTGCTGGCGAATTCCGGAGTTCCGTTGCGCGTAAACGGACCTTGTGGTTGTGTGCCCGACCTCAATTCCAGCCCGGAAAATCGGCCTCAGCGCGCATGAAACTGGATCACCGTTACATCGTCGTCGAGGGCCCGATCGGGGTCGGCAAGTCGTCGCTGACGAACATCGTGGCCGAGCGCTTCCAGGCCCGCCGGGTGATGGAAGTCGTCGAAGAGAACCCCTTCCTCGCGAACTTCTATTCCGACCGCGCCAAGTTCGCGTTTCAGACCCAGATGTTCTTCCTGCTGTCGCGCTTCAAGCAGCAGCAGGCGCTCTTCCAGCAGGACCTCTTCGCCAGCGTCACAGTGAGCGACTACCTCTTCGCCAAGGACCGCATCTTCGCGGCGCTCACCCTCGACGAGAACGAGCTGGGTCTCTACGAGCGGGTGTTCGAGGCGCTCGGCCCGCGCGTCACCAAGCCCGACCTCGTCATCTACCTGCAGGCCCGGATGGACGTGCTCCTCGGCCGCATCAAGAAGCGCGCGCGCGACTTCGAGCGCAAGTTCGACGTCGCGTACCTCGAGTCGCTCTGCAAGTCGTACAACGACTTCTTCTTCCACTACACCGACACGCCGCTGCTGGTCGTCAACACGTCAGACATCGACTTCGTCAACAACCCGGAAGACCTGGAGAACCTGATGCAGGTGATCCGCCAGACGAAGAAGGGCACCGTCCACTATCAACCGCTGCCCAGCAGGAAATAGGCTCGACGTTAGAACTCCCCCGAAGGACCCCTGGTCGACGGCGACTCGGTCACGAGCGGCGCAACGACGGAAGGTACAGGGACCCACCCGCAGTCCACATCGCCGGAGGTGAACCGTGAAGAACCAGGTCACCATCCACACCCTCAAGAAGCTGAAGTCTGCAGGTCAGAAGATCTGCATGGTCACCGCTTACGACGCGACGTTCGCGCGGCTGTTCGATGAAGCCGGCGCCGACGTGCTCCTCGTGGGCGACTCGGTCGGCATGGTGGTGCAGGGTCACGACTCGACCTTGCCCGTCACGATGGACCAGATGGTCTACCACTCGCGGGCCGTCACCCGCGGCGCCAAGCGCGCGCACGTGGTGGGCGATCTGCCGTTCATGAGCTACCAGAACTCCCTCGAGGAGGCGGTCAACAACGCCGGCCGGCTGGTGTCCGAAGGCGGCGTGGGCAGCGTGAAGCTCGAGGGCGGGGCGGAGTTCGCCGACGTCGTCACCCGCATCGTGCGTGCCTCGATCCCCGTGATGGGGCACCTGGGTCTCACGCCGCAGTCGGTGCACAAGATGGGCGGCTACGTGGTGCAGGGCCGCGACGAAGACACGGCCCGCAAGATCCTCGACGACGCGGTCGCGCTCGAGCAGGCCGGTTGCTACGCGCTGGTGCTCGAGGGCGTGCCGCTCGAGCTGGCGAAGACGATCACCGCGCGCCTCTCGATTCCGACCATCGGCATCGGCGCCGGCAAGCACTGCGATGGCCAGGTGCTCGTCTGTTACGACCTCCTGGGGTTCAACCCGCACTTCAAGCCGAAGTTCGTCAAGCGCTACGCCGACGGCCACGCGACGGTGAGCCAGGCCGCGCAGACGTTCTTCACCGAGGTGCGCGCAGGCTCGTTCCCCGATGAAGAC
>JBBRUE010000242.1:0-8752 GCA_038248085.1 Myxococcales bacterium
CCGCGATGCGCCCGGAGCCGAGAATGCGCCGCGCGTCGGCCCCGTCCTTCGCCAGCGCGAAGCCCGGGCGTCGGGCCGTGAAGTCCTCGAGACCCCGCAGCTGCTTGAGCGCGAGCGCGAGCGGGCGCTGGCCGGGTCGAGTGCTCCACGGCGGCCACACGCCTCCGAAGACGAGGCGCACGCCCGAGGCGTGGAGCTGCGGCTCCGTCACCTGGTTCACCAGCCGCTGCGCGGGCGAGTGGGCCACCACGCCGTCGCCTGGCTCACCGATGACGAGGGGGTTCGCCGCGTGGGACATCGTGAGGTGCACGTGGAGGTCCGCGCCGAGCGTGAGCGCCGCGCCGCGCGCGGGGGTCGGCAAGGTGACGGGACGGCTCGCGCTGCACGCCGCGAGGAGAAGAGTCAGCGGGAGCAGCTGTCGCATGGGGGCGCGGCATAGCGCGGAGCGGCGGGGAACACGCGGTTCGCCGCATCCCGGGCCGCAGGGAACACTGCGGCGTCCCCAGCCGAGCGCGCGCAGAGATCGGTCGCCGAGCCTGAGTCAGAGAGCGAGTCGGTGATCTCCACCGGCTCGGATGGTGAGCATGCAGTGCCCACGCGCGTCGTCACGCTGACCGCAACACGCTCCGACCCGCGGGAAACACTGCGGCGCCTCCAGACGAACGCGCGGCTGGTGGGCGATGCGGTGCACGCGCTGGGCAGGGCCCCCTCGCGCCGTCACGCTGACCGCAACACGCTCCGGGCCGCAGGGAACGCCGTGTCGACACCCGACGAACGCGCGCCCGGCGAGCGATGCGCATCGACGGCGAGGCGGGCCCTGTGACCTCAACGCGAACGGTTCAGCGCCCACCCTGCAGCACGAGGCTGACGAGCTGGGCCTGCCGGTGGGTGTCGGTCTTCTGCATGGCGCGCTTGGCGTGGGTGCGCGCGGTCTCGGGGCTGACGCGCAGCACTTCGGCGATGTGCTTGATGCTGTGCCCCTCGGCGAGGCACCGCACGACGCGGGCCTCGGCGCGGGTGAAGCCGAAGCGCGCGATGAGGGCCTCCGACGTGGGCAGCGCCGCGAGCGCGGGCGCGTCATGCCGGAAAATCTGCCGGGCGATCGAGCGGAGGTGCGCGTCGGGGTGCGCGAGCGTCACGCCGTTCCCATTGGGCGGGGGCATGACCAGGCAGTTCAGCTCGCGGTCCGACAACCGCTCGATCGAGATCCGCGCGTCCCCGAGGCCCCGGGCCCGGGGAATCGCGGCGAGAAACCACGCGCACGCCTGGAAGAAGAGCGACGAAGGCTGCCCCCGGTTCAGCTCGAGGTGCACCACCAGGCCACCGGAACCCGCGGGCCGCGAGGTGATGGTGACGACGTTCTGCCGCGCCGCCGCCGCCTCGAGCAGCACGAGGTAGGTCTGGCGCGTGTCCCCCAGCAGCTCGGTGGCCATCAACACTGCTGACGAGCGCGTGGCGAGCGCGTGCATCAACCGCTGGGACTGCACCACGCCCTCCACGCGGGCAAAGCTCTCGAGCGTCACCAGCAACTCGTCCCACGGGGAGCGCCCGCGGGCCGGGCCGGGCATGCGATTGAGCGCCGCGCTCGCGTCGTGGCCCAGGGACTCCATCGCCAACAGCAGGCTCCGGACCAACGGGTCCGGGAGCTCGTGGCTCATGGCCTCGGCCCCTCAACCAGGCCGAGCTCGAAGGCGAGCGTCGATTCCTGCCAGGGCTTGGAGACGAGGTTGCACGGCGTCACGAGCGCGAGCCGCGCTTCGGTCAGTGACTCAAGCGAACCTGAGAGCAGGGTGCGCACGGCCGCGGGCACGAGCCGTTTGCAGACCGCCAGCACTTCGAGGCCATCGCGCTCGGGCATGTGGAGATCGGACACCACGTGCGTCGGCTGGAACGCCGCCAGCACCGCTTCGAGGTCTCGCGGCGCGAACAGCAACCGCGACTCGACCCCCTGGCGTTTGAGCCAGCGTTCGAGCGCACGGGCGACTGGTTCTTCGTCCTCCACGACCAAGACACGGTGCAAGACAGCGGCCCCTTCGAACTCCCCCCGACGACGCGACAAGGCTGCGATAGTCCATGAGCCCACGAGCGGAGTCCCCCATTTGGGGCATCCTTCGAAACCCCATGCGTGTCCCGACTGACCCCCCACGACTGCTGCGCTGCCTGGCCCTCGCGGCCGCGATGAGCGGGTGTCTCCCCGGCGGCGCGGCGTACCGGATCGAGGCCGATCCGCTCGCGGTGGCGCGGCGGAACACCTTCGTTTCGGGGCCCGTGCGCGAGGCGCCGCGGCTCAACGTGGTGTTGATCGTCGCCGACGACCTCGGGGTCAACGACACCTCCCTCTCACCCACGGGTACGGTGAAGACGCCGGGGCTCGAGCGGCTGGCGGCAGGCGGGGTGCAGTTCACCGCGGCGTCGGTGACGGCGCCCATCTGCAGTCCCTCGCGCGCCGCGCTGCTCACCGGCCGCTACCAGCAGCGCTTCGGTCACGAGGGGCAGCCGCACGAGCGCTACGCGAAGAATGGCCTCGAGGCGTTCTTCTTCCGGGCCTTCGTCGCGCGCGGTGACTGGCAACTCCACCGCCCGGTGATGCCCGACCCGGAAGACGTCGCGCGCCAGGGACTGCCGCAGGGGGAGCTGACGCTGGCCGACCTGCTCAAGCGCCAGGGCTTCGCCACGGGTGCCTTCGGCAAGTGGCACCTCGGGTTCAACGACGCGTCGGTGCCGCACCACCGCGGCTTCGACACCCACGTCGGCTTCTACGAGGCGTACTCGCTCTACGCGAAGAACCTCGAGCGCACGGACATCGTCAACCAGCGCCACGACAGCGCGAGCGACTTCTCCGACCCGTTCATCTGGGGCAAGGGGCGCAGTGGCAGTGCCCAGTTGGTGCGCAACGGCGTGCCCTTCGAAGACGACGGCTACCTCACCGACACGCTGACCTCCGAGGCGATCTCCTTCATGGAGGCGCACCGCGCGCAGGACTTCTTCGTCTACCTCGCGCTGCAGAACCCGCACACCCCGTTCCAGGCGAAGAAGGCGCTGTTCGATCGTTTCGCTGACGAGCCCGACGTGAACCGCCGCGTGTACAAGGCGCTCATCGCCAGCCTCGACGAGTCGGTGACCCGCGTGCTCGACGCGATCGATCGCCTCGACCTGGCCGACGACACGCTGGTCATCTTCCTCTCGGACAACGGCGCGACGCTCTACACGAAGGCAGGGGACAACCGGCCGATGCAGGGCGGGAAGTTCACGCTCTTCGAGGGCGGGGTGCGCGTGCCGATGCTCGCGCGCTGGCCGGGGCGGATCCCCGCGGGGGTGACCTACGCGCCGCCGGTGTCCGCGCTCGACGTGTTCGCCACCGTGGCGTCGGCGGTCAAGGCCGAGCTGCCGGCCGGGCTCGCCCTCGACGGCGTCGATCTCGCGCCCTACGTGAAGGGCGAGAACCCCGGCCTGCCCCACGCGTGGCTGTTCTGGCGCGCGGAGTACGCCCAGGCGGTGCGGCACGGACGCTGGAAGCTGGTGCGCGACACCTGGCACGGCACCAGCGCGTTGTTCGATCTCGAGCTCGACCCCGGCGAGAAGAAGGACCTCTCGGCGAGCGAGCCCACCCGCGTCGCCGAGCTGGTCGCCGCCTGGGAGCAGTGGAATGCGGGCAACCGCGCGCCGCTCTGGCCGCACGTCATGGAGTACCGCTTCGTGTCCGATGACGGGCGCGAGTTCTGGTACCCGCTCTAGTGGCGATGAAGCTCAACGAGCACTCGGTGAAGGTGCCGCTCAAGGCCGACGGCTCGCTGCGCGTGGGCATCGTCGCCGACACGCACTCGCTGCCGAGCGCCGCGGGGCTGACCCACCTGGCGAAGGTGAAGCCCGACGTCATCCTCCACGGCGGAGACATCGGCGACCTCGAGGTGCTCGAGCAGCTGCGGGCGATCGCGCCGGTGCACGCGGTGCGCGGGAACATCGACGTGCGGGCCCACCACCTGCCCGACGTGTTGACGCTCGAGCTGGAGCAGGACGGGGCACGCGCGCTCACCGTGCTGCTGACGCACATCGCGGTCGCAGGCGCGCGGATTCGCCCTGACGCAGCGAAGAAGGCGCGCGCGGTGGGCGCGAGCTTGATCGTGTGCGGTCACTCCCACGTGCCGTTCATGACGCAGGAGCGGGGCCTGACGCTGTTCAACCCGGGCTCGATCGGGCCGCGCCGCTTCACGCTGCCGATCCTCTTCGGGGTGATGGAGCTGACCCGCACCGGCGTTTCGCTGCGTCACGTCGACGGTGAGACCGGGGCCGACTGGCGGCCCTGAAGTTCTGCGTTCGCCCGGTTCACCAGGTTCACCAGGTTCAACGCGCGCAGCAGCACCACCGCGTACCACCCGAGATCGAATTCGAACCAGCGCAGCCCCATGCGGGCCGACCGGGGGAACGCGTGGTGGTTGTTGTGGAAGCCTTCCCCGAACGAGAGCACCCCGAGCAACCACACGTTCGTGCCGCCTTCACTCGCGCCGGCGATCTCGTAGCGGCGCTCGCCCCACACGTGCGCGACGTAGCCGACGGCCCAGTGCCCGAGAATGCCCCCGGCGACGCGCAGGCACAGGCACACCGCCACGGCGTCAGGTCCACCCAGCCACAGCAGCCCCAGGGCGAGCGCCAGGGTGTGCAGCGGCCACGTCGCTTCGAGAACTCGCAGCCAGCGATCCGTCAGCACGTCGCCGGGCAACCGGAGCTCCGCGCGGGAATCTGAAGGCACGAAGCGGAGGTGGAGGTTCCACCAGAAGTCGCGCAGCATCGAGTGCCGGTACGCAAAGTACGGCGGGCACTCCGGCTGGTTCTGCCAGTGATCCCGCACCGCGTGGAGCCGCGCCCAGCTCAACGGCCCGCCCAGCCCGGTGAGCATGAAGAGCTCCGCCAGCACGACGCGCATGACGGGGCCCGCTTCGTACGTCCGGTGAATCACGCCGCGGTGCAAGCCGACCGAGTGGCCCAGGCACAACGTCACCAGCGCGATCGCCCCCGAGACGAGCGTCCACTTCAACGAGAGCGCCGGCAGGCCGAAGACGACGCCGGGAATCAACAGGCCCCACAGCCACAGCGCCTTGCTCCAGTCGAATTGGACGGAGCCGATCTCTTCGGGGACGAGCCTCATACCCTCACTACCGGAAACCGCGCGCGGCGGTTGCGTCACCCGGTCAGAAGGCTTCGAGGAACTGGAAGTAGAAGGCCTGCGAGCCGCGACCCACCCCGTAGTCGAGCCGCAGCGTCACGCGATCCATCACCCGCACCCGCACGCCCGCCCCCGCCGAGGGCAGCAGCTTCTCCGGCGTGAAGTCGGGCACCAGCCCGGGCCCGAGCGCCCCGAGCCCGACCCACGCCGCCACGCCGAGCCGCGCCCACAACGTGTCCTTCGGGAATGGGAGCATCAGCCGGTATTCCACCAGCACCGTCGTCGCCGACGCGTCGCGGAAGCGGCCCCAGCGGTAGGCGCGCAGGTCCCACGGCGTGCCCACCAGCGAGAGGTCGCTCCACGGCACGTCGCCCCAGGTGCTCCGGTGCTTGAGCTGCCAGCACAACGTCGAGCCCTCGCGCCCCAGCGTCACGTACTGCCGGTAGTCGAGCGTGAGCGACTGCCACGTGGTGGTGCCCAGCCACGCGGCGTAAGCGAGCCACTGCGCCGACAGCAGCATCCCCTTCCACGGGTTGACCGGCACGTCGCGCGAGTCCCACGTCAGGGCGAGGCCGAGCCCGGCGTTGATGATGCGATCGCCTCCGCGCCGGATGAAGTCGGGGTCGGCCGCGACGCCCGGCGAGAGCGCGCGCGACAACGTTCCGGTGAAATCCAGCAGCGCGCCGACGAACAGGGCGTCGCGCACCTTCACCTGCAGGTGCGGGTTCACCTGCCATGCGGTGCGCGTGTAGGCCGTCGACGCCGCGCCCTGCACCCGGGTCATGGCGTTCTCGAAGCCGACCCCGAAGTACTGATCAGGCTGATCCCGCGCGTCGATCAGCGCCGAGATCCGGAGATGATCTTCCTTCCAATACGACGTCAGCCGGCCCTGGACGAGAAGCGCGCCCACCGTCGACGCGCCGCCCACCAGCGCCAGCGACGAGCGCGGCGACTCGGGGTCGGCGGTCCAGCCCAGCACCCCACCCGCGGCGATGAGGAAGCCGAGTTCAGGGGTGTACGCCGGCGCGACGACGGGAGTCAGCCCGAGGCCCCCGTCGGCCTGCGCCAACACCATCACCAGGAGCGCGCTGATCATCACGGGGAGCCGCGAAGCTTACATGAGGCTCCGGGGTAGTTGTTTCTCCCTCATTGGGTGAGGTAGTGCAGGCGACCCGGTGTCCGTTTGCCCAGGGTGGGGGTCGTCATTTCGTGTGGTTAACGCTCGTCGTCTTCTCCGTGTTGAACGCGCCCATGCCGGGCGACGCCGAGTCGGCGCGCTTCAAGGCCTCCTTTGAACGGGGGGAAGCGCACTTCCAGAAGGGCGACTACGGCGCGGCCATCGCCAACTTCCGCGAGGCCGAGCGCGCCCGGGTGACGCCCGAGGTGGCCTACGATCTCGCCAAGTGCTTCGAGCGCCTCGGCGACGAGCCGTACACCACCTACTACTACCGGCTCTACATGCGCCGGGCGCCGAGCGCGCCGGACACTCTGGAGGTCGCCGAGAAGGTCGGCACCACCATCGCCCGCCTCGAGTCCGAGGGGCAGGGCTACCTCGAGCTCGACGTGCCGCGCGCCACCCTCGTCACCGTCAATGCGCGCCACTACCCCGAGCCGCCCGTCGCGCTCTTCCTCGCGCCCGGCGACTACGAAGTGACGGCCGAGTTCCCCAGCGGGCAGAAGAAGATGTCGGTGCAGATCCGCACCGGCAAGACGACCTCGGTGACCTTCGAGCCGGTGGCGCCGCCGATGGTGCCCCTCGAGAACGCCCTCTCGGCCGAGCTCGTCGCCAAGGGCATCGACGCTGCGCCGAGCGCCGGGCCCTCGAAGCTGCGCATCGGCAGCTACGTCATCTTCGGCGTCGGCCTCGCGTCGCTCATCGGCGGCATCGCGCTGGGCGTGGCCTCGAGCGGCGACGCCACGGCCGCGAAGGACAAGACGCTCCCCGTCAGCCAGGCCCAGGCCCTCGCGGCTTCGGCGAACGGAAAGGCCATCGGCGCCAACGTGCTCTTCGGCCTTGGCGGCGCGGCCGTCGCCGGTGGCACCCTGATGTTCATCTTCTCGATGCCTGAGCCGGGCATGAAGCCGGCGAAGTGACGAGGTCTCCCATGGCGCGTTGGTCCCTGATGGCAGTGCTGGTGTTGGCGGGCTGCGACGCCGCGGTGAAGATCGACCCCGAGGGCTACCGCTGCGACGTGGGCAACGTCTGCCCGGGCGGCTACGCCTGCAAAGACGGGCTGTGCCGCCGCGGCGGCCCCATTGACCCCTCGTGCGTCAACGTCACCTGCCAGGACGCGCCGACCGCCAGCTGCGTCAACGGCACCACCGCGCGCACCTACGCCGGGCGCTGCGTCTCGGGCCAGTGCCAGTACGACCCCGTCGACACCACCTGCACCACGAGCTGTGACCAGGGCGCGTGCGCCGATGCCTGCGCAGGCCTGGCCTGCGTCACCCCGCCGCAAGCGGCCTGCACCGACGCCACCACCCTGCGCACCTTCGCCCAGACCGGCACCTGCGGCGCGGGCACCTGCACCTACGAGGGCACCAACACCCCCTGCACCAACGGCTGCGAAAACGGGCGCTGCAAGGGCGTCGACCTCTGCCAGTCGATGAACGTGATGTGCAACACGCCGCCGGCGTCGACCTGCGTCGGCGCCACCCGCCGCGGCTTCGCCACCGTGGGCACCTGCGACCCCGGCACCGGGGCCTGCACCTACGCCCCGTCGGACACCGCGTGTCCCAACGGCTGCGCGCTCGGCCAGTGCCTCACCGCCAGCCTCGCCTTCGCCCAGACCGGCCCGCGCGTGCACTTCGCGATCAACGCCCTCGACATCGCGCCCGGCTCCTCGGGCAACTCGGCGTTGGCGGTCGGCAACGGCGGGAAGATCGCCCGCTGGGACGGCTCGACGTGGACGGAACTGGTTTCGCCCGACAACAAGAACTTCAACGCCGTCGCGTTCGTCACGGGCTCCGTGGCCTATGCCGTCGGCGAGAGCAGCACCGCCTACACCGTGCGCCCGGCGGCCGCGGCCAACCAGGTCATCGACGCCAACCTCCCCGGCCCCGGCAACGCCAACCTCATCGCCGTCAGCGGCCGCGGGGAGAACGAGGTGCTCATCGCCGACGACTCCGGCGGCTGGTGGCGGCGCAGTGGAATGAGCTGGAGCAACGGCTCGCTCACGGGCACCTGGGACGTCACCTCGGCCCACCTCGACGAGTCGCTGCGCGAACGCATCGTCGGAACGTGCGGCCCCAGCTCCGCCCGCTGCGTCGGCTACCGCTTCTGGTCCGGCGGCACCCCCGATTGGACGACCCACCAGCAGTCGGGCAGCCCGGGCTTCGCCGCCGTCGGGGGCTCCTTCGATGTGCCCAGCGGCGCTGGCAGCGAGGCCCTCCTCGGCCGCTCGGACAGCGTGCTGACCAGCCATTCCAACGTGGGGGTCTTCCTCAGCCGCCCCACCACCGTTCTCGACGGCGCGGGCGTGATTGGCATCACGGCGCAAGCCAGCAGCGCCTCCTCGACCCGCGACGTCTTCACGCTGACCTCCTCGGCGGGCTCGTCCACTGGCCACCTCTACCGGCTGACGAAGGGCG